>JASBSE010000029.1 GCA_030149115.1 Winogradskyella sp.
CGTTACACATCTAATGTTAATGTTTCTAACTTAGAAAATGGCGTGTATATTCTTCAATTAAACATTGGAGAAAAGACCAAAATAGAACGATTTATTAAGGAGTAATCTTTTTTATTAGTTTGTTAATTAAAGAGCCTGGAATTTTTGTTTCAGGCTCTTTTTGTCTTAAGTCATTAATAGTCAAATTTTTACAACATTAAGAGCAATAGCTCTGTGTTTTTCGTCGAATTATCATGCTTTTTATCTGTTATTTTGAAATATTTTATAATATATTAGTCTAACAAATATCCTTTTTTAACCCTTAAGTTAATGACAAAAATTACTTTGATTTCTACTCTAAGCTTCCTGTCCCATTTCTATTTATGGTGCAGAATGATCAAAAAAAGAGAGATAATTAAGGAGTAATTTTCCAGAAAACTTTATGGCTATTTTCATATAAAATAGAATAGGTATTTGTTTAGTTTAGTAAATATTAATTCTTGAAATATTATGAAAATTAAGCTAATGGTCATCTCATTGGTGATGTCTACAATAGTCTGGTCTCAAGATCGAGTATTGTGGCAAAAACAGAGAACTAATACCAATACTGTTGTAAAGGAAAGTCATTTGTCTTTAAAAGAGTACCACACTTTCAGTCTGAGTTCTCATGCTTTAAAGGAATCTCTAAGCAATGTTATTCAAAGAAGTCAATTTTCAGTTACTTCAAATACAATTTTATCTTTCCCAAATGCAGAAGGTAAGCTAGAGCGTTTTAGAATAAAGGAAGCTTCTGTAATGCATCCAGATTTACAGGAGCGCTTTCCAGAGATTAGATCTTATGTGGGTCAAGGGGTCGATGATGCGTCTTCAATTTTAAGATTTAGTATGTCTCCTGAAGGCTTTAGTGGAATGATTATATCACCTAAGGGTAATACATTTATTGAACCTATTTCAACAGGTACAGACAACTATATTGTTTTTAGTCGAGAAAACCGTATTAATTATAATGATGATTTTGAATGCGAGGTGTCTGAACAATTAAACCGTAGAGTTACATCAGATTTTATGATGAAAAATGCTGATGATTCTGTTTTAAGAACCTTTCGTTTAGCTGTCTCTGCTACAGGTGAATATACCCAATATCATGGAGGCACAAAGGCTCAAGCCCTTGCAGCCATTAATACTACAATGACTAGAGTAAATGGTATTTACGAAGTAGATTTTAACGTTACGATGGTTTTAATTGCCAATACAGATGATGTTATTTATACTAACACAGGAAGTGATCCGTATGGTAATACCACAGCGAATTATAATTCTGAATTACAAAGTACATTAACAAGTGTTATTGGCGAAGCTAATTACGATGTGGGCCATTTATTTGCAAATCTTCAGAACAACGGAAATGCGGGCTGCATAGGATGTGTTTGTGTCAATGGATCAAAAGGAAGTGGGTGGACATCGCATACTGTCCCAGAAGGGGATCCTTTCGATGTCGATTATGTAGCACACGAGTTAGGGCACCAATTTGGTGCAAACCATACTTGGACATTTAATGGTAATGAAGGAACAAATGTGCAAATGGAACCAGGTAGTGGTTCAACTATAATGGGCTATGCAGGTATTACTGGAGCAACAGATGTACAGAGTAACAGTGACCCTTATTTTCATGCTGCTTCGATAGAACAGGTAACAAACTATGTAAAGTCAACGAGTTGTCAGGTAGATACTAATACCGGTAATTCTGTGCCAGTTGTAAATGCTGGTTCTAACTATACTATCCCAAGAGGAACACCTTTTATTTTGGAAGGTTCTGCAACAGATGCTGATACCGGAGATGTATTAACGTATTGTTGGGAGCAGTATGATGAGAATAACGCTTCAACTACTTATCCTAGCACAACAGCAACCACAGGAGTTGCTTTTAGATCTTTCGAACCCACAACTGATACCCATCGTTATTTTCCTAGGTTAGAAACTATAAAAACGGGAACTACATCTTGGCAATGGGAAGTTGTACCAAATGTGGCAAGAACCTTAAATTTTAGATTAACGGTTAGAGACAACGTAGCAGGTGGAGGAACAAATAATAGTGATGATACTGTAATCACTGTAAATGGAACAGCAGGTCCTTTCCTAGTTAATTCTCCAAATACTAATGTAACATGGAATATCGGTGCGACAGAAACAGTAACTTGGGATGTGGCTGGTACAACAGCTAATGGTGTAAATGCGGCAAACGTGGACATCTTTTTATCTACAGATGGAGGAGACACATATCCAATTGCGTTAGCTACAGGAGTAACAAACGATGGTTCGCATGATATTGTGGTGCCAAATAATCAAGGAAGTCAAAATAGGATTATGGTCAGAGGCTCAAATCATGTATTCTTTGATATTTCTGATTCAGATTTTATCATAGCACCTTGTAATTTAATTGTTCCGACTGGCTTATCGGCTTCAAATATCAGCTCAAGTACAGCTTCTATAACATGGGATGCTAATGTTGGTGCAACATTCGATATTAGATATAGAGAAGTAGGAACAACCCCTTACACTGAAGTTAGTGGTATTACAACTAACACATATGTAATAACGGGTTTAACAGCAACAACTGATTATGAAGTTGAAGTAAGAAGTACATGTGATGCTTCGTCTTCAGCATACTCAACTACATTATTGTTTTCTACTAATACCACACCACCTTGTACAGGAACACTTATAAATACTTTTCCTTATGTAGAAACTTATGATTCTGGATTAGGTGATTGGACGCAAGCAAGCGGAGATGATGGTGATTGGATTGTATATAGTGGTCCAACGCCTTCAAATGGTAGTGGAACTGGCCCTACAGATGATGTTTCTGGTGGAGGCAACTATTTGTATATTGAGGCTTCAACAAATGGAACATCAGGTGAAATAGGCGCTAATGCTACAGCTATATTAGAAAGTCCTTGTTTTGACTTAAGCACAGCAAGCAACCCTTATCTGTCATTCTATAATCACATGTATGGAGCGAATACAGGTAGTTTAACACTCGAAATCACTAATGATGATGGCTCTAACTGGACAACCTTATTTACACAAAGTGGAGATCAAGGAGATCAATGGAACTTTTTTAATTTGGATTTAAGTGCATATGATGGACAAACAATTAGATTCAGATTTACTGGTACAACAGGAGGCGGATTTGCCAGCGATATTGCTATAGATCAATTTAGAATTGGTCCGCAGGTACTAGTATATTGTAACTCTAACGGAAATAGTACTGACGATGAGTACATCTCTAATGTAACTTTAAATGGGGTTAGTAATAACTCTGGAGTTGGCACAACGAGTACAGGCTATTCTGATTTTACAGGTGTAAGTATAGACTTAGATATAGAAAACACTTATTCTATCTCCATCTCTCCATTTTGGACTGGAGGTGCTTTTGATGAAGGGTATGCTGTATGGATAGATTTTAATCAGGACGGAGATTTTGAAGATGTAGGTGAATTGGTATTTTCACAAGCTCCATCTCAAAATAATCCTGTTTCAGGGAATATTACAATACCTACTGATGCACTTTTTGGTTCAACAAGAATGCGTGTGTCTATGAAGTACAATGCCATCCCTACGTCTTGTGAATCTTTTGATTATGGTGAGGTAGAGGATTACACTGTAAATATTGGTTTTGATGGCTTATTATACACCAACGATGCTTGGACACCTTATGCACCTAATAATACTACAGGTGCTGAAAATGCTTTAGTTGCGGATGGTACAAGTACACTAACCACAGATGTTGAAATAAACAATTTTACCATTAGAGTTGGCGCAGAAGCAGTAGTGAACGCTACAGGCTCAATTATTATAAATGGAGATGTTGTCAGCGATGGTACATTAACATTAAACTCTGTATCTGATAATTATTCAAGTTTAATACCAAATGGCACAGTTACAGGCAATGTAAGATACTTTAGACATACAAACAATACTGCAGCTGTTGGTGAAGAAGATGCGAATGATTTAATTGCTCCTCCAGTTTCCGGTCAAGCATTTAATGTATTTGCAGGTAACAATAGTAATATTGTAAGTAATGGAGGTGGAACACAATACCTATTTGGTCCATTTGATAAAACAACAAATACGTATCAGTTATATGCTAGTACTGAAACAGCAACATTAGATGCAGGTACTGGATATAGAGCTGCATCTACAGACAATTCTACATTTGAATTTGTAGGTACTGTAAATACAACTACTATTGATGTTCCAGTAGTTGTATCTGGACCTAATTATCCTGAATGGAACCTAGTTGGTAATCCATATCCTTCGTATATCACTTTAGCAGATTTCTTAGCAGCTAATGGCTCGCAATTGGCATCACCAAGTGTTGGTATATATGGTTATGACGGAGATGCTTCTAATGGTTGGACCATCTGGAATCAAGCCTATTCAGATCTAAACCCGAATACTATAATAACGCCTGGACAAGGATTTTTAGTAGCTTCTGTTGCTGGTGGAGGAAATATAAGTTTTACACCAGCTATGAGAACAATAGGCAACTCTGATGATTTTATTGCAGGTAGAAATAATAATATTTCTTACTTTAAATTAAATCTTACCAATGGCTCTGATGTTTACCATTCTGAGTTCTATGTTTCGGACAACGCGTCATTAGGTTTAGACCCAGGTTATGATGCTAGAACTTTTGGAAGTATTGCGCCAAGTTTTAGTATCTATTCACAATTAGTTGAAGAAAATGATGGAACAGATATGGCTATTCAAGCTATTTCAAATTCCGACATTTCTAATAATGCAATTATTCCTCTGGGTATAAACGCAACAGCAGGACAACAGCTAACGATAAGTTTGTCCGATAATATACTACCAAGTGATATCGATATCTATTTAGAAGACAGTCAGAGTAATACATTTACACTTCTTAATGATATGGATTATATCTTAACAGCAGCTACAGATTTACAAGGTATAGGTCGTTTTTATTTAAGATTTAGCCAAGGAACTTTAAGTATAAATGATACTGGTTTAGATGCAATTCAGGTATTAAGTTTAGATAATCCAAAGCGTATAGTGGTTAAGGGACAAATCCTAGAGTCAACAGAGTTTACTTTATACGACATACGAGGAAGAAAAGTACTCACGAGACATTTAGAAGAAGGAACCACGACTAACACTATAAATACATCTCAGTTCACAAAAGGGATTTACTTAGTACAACTTAAAAACACTAATAGTATAATTTCTAAAAAACTTATTATAAAATAATCTTTTAGAACAGATAAGAAAAAGCTCAGGCAGGACGCCTGAGCTTTTTTGTTTAAAATCATTAAGTAAATACATTCTTACTTTCAATTACGGTTTTTCCACACATTTTATAATTTAGGATATAAAAATTAACAAATCAAAAATCACAAAGCTTTAAAATTATTAATTTGACAAATAAAGCTATTAATTAATCCATTTTTCTCAGCATTATGAAAATTAAATTATTGTTGCTCATCGCTATGATGGGAACAACCATCATGTGGTCTCAAAACAGAGTTTTTTGGGAGAAACAAGCTTCTAATTCTAGTAAGCTTTTAAAGGAAAGTCATCAGACCTTAAAAGAGTTTCAAACATTTAGTTTGAATTCTCAAGCACTAAAGCAGGCCTTGAACGGGGTTGCTCAACGAAATCAATTTTCGGTAACTTCTAACACAGTTTTATCCTTCCCAAATTCAGAAGGAAAATTAGAACGATTTTCAATTAAGGAAGCCTCAGTTATGCATCCTAATCTGCAGGAACGTTTTCCAGAGATTAGATCTTATATGGGTCAGGGAATTGATGATCCTTCATCTATTTTAAGATTTAGTGTCTCTCCAGAGGGTTTTAACGGAATGATTTTGTCTAGTAATGGTAATACTTTTATTGAGCCTATATCAGGAGGAGTCGATTCTTATATCGTTTTTAATAGAGAAAACCGTATTAATTACAACGATGATTTTGAGTGTGAAGTATCAGAACGAATAAGAAGAAGAGTATCATCAGATTTCACAATGAAAAATGCAGATGATTCTATTTTAAGAACATATCGTTTAGCAGTATCAGCGACTGGTGAATACACACAGTATCATGGTGGTACGGTAGCACAAGCTCTTGCGGCGATCAATACCACAATGACTAGGGTTAACGGTATTTATGAGGCAGATTTTAATGTAACAATGGTATTAATTGCTAATACCGATAGCGTTATCTACACTAATACAGGAAGTGATCCTTATGGTAATACAACTTCAAACTACAATTCTCAATTACAGAGTACATTAACAAGCGTTATTGGGGAAGCTAATTATGATGTAGGTCATTTATTTGCAAACCTACAGAATAATGGGAATGCAGGTTGTATAGGTTGTGTTTGTGTTAATGGATCAAAAGGTAGTGGTTGGACATCACATACAGTTCCAGAAGGAGATCCTTTTGATGTGGATTATGTGGCACACGAGCTAGGTCACCAGTTTGGTGCAAACCATACTTGGACTTTTGGAGGTAATGAAGGTACAAACGCACAGATGGAGCCAGGTAGTGGTTCAACCATAATGGGTTATGCAGGTATTACAGGTGCGACAGACGTTCAGAGTAATAGTGACCCATACTTTCATGCGGTTTCAATAGAGCAGGTAACAAATTATATAAAGTCAACAAGTTGTCAAACCAATACAAATACAGGTAACTCAGTACCTGTAGTTAATGCAGGTTCTAATTATACTATCCCAAGAGGAACACCTTTTGTTTTAGAAGGTTCTGCAACAGATGCTGATTCTGGCGATGTATTAACCTATTGTTGGGAGCAATATGATGAAAACAATGCTTCCTCTACCTATCCAAGTACTACAGCAACGACAGGTGTAGCCTTCAGATCTTATGAGCCTACAACGGATAATCATCGTTATTTCCCAAGAATGGAAACTATAAAAACCGGATCTACATCTTGGCAGTGGGAAGCTGTGCCGAATGTGGCAAGAACATTAAACTTCAGATTAACAGTCAGAGATAATGTTGCAGGTGGAGGATCGAATAATAGTGATGACATGGTTGTTTCTGTAAATAGTAGTGCAGGTCCTTTTGTTGTTAATTCACCCAATACCAATGTAACATGGAATGCAGGAACGACTCAAACTGTAACTTGGAATGTTGCAGGAACAACAGGTAATGGTGTAAATGCTGCAAACGTAGATATCTTTTTATCTACAGATGGAGGTGATACGTATCCAATTACATTGGCTACTGGTGTTACTAATGATGGCTCTCATGATATAGTTGTCCCTAACAATGTAGGAACACAAAATAGAATAATGGTCAGAGGCTCAAACCAT
The DNA here is from genome assembly GCA_030149115.1 of Winogradskyella sp. GTDB lineage: Bacteria > Bacteroidota > Bacteroidia > Flavobacteriales > Flavobacteriaceae > Winogradskyella. The sequence goes on from JASBSE010000029.1 coordinate 7,341, forward strand.
ATATTCTTCGATATTTCTAATAGCAATTTCACTATTGCTGGTCAAGTGGTTTGTAATGCGACAGTACCAACTGGATTAGCAGCTTCAAACATTGGGTCTAATACAGCAACTTTAAGTTGGAATGCGGTACCTGGAGCATCATATGATTTGCAATACAGACAAGTTGGAACAAGTACATGGACGACTTTAAATGTTAATGGTATTTCCTCTAATCTAACGGGCTTAAGTCCATTGACGCAATATGAGGCACAAGTAAGAAGTGAATGTCCAGATACATCTACATCTGCTTTTAGTGCTATAGTTAATTTTACAACTACGGATGTTCAGCTCAATTATTGTTCTTCAGCCAGTACAAATGTGAATGATGAATATATAGGAAGAGTACAACTGAATACTATTGATAATACTTCAGGTGGACAATTTTATTCTGACTTCACAAACATTTCTACCGCATTAACCAAAGATACTCAATACACAATTACGATTACTCCAACTTGGAC
>JASBSE010000047.1 GCA_030149115.1 Winogradskyella sp.
GCACCTATGCAAAAGCTCGTTGTGCAAATGAAGGATGAGCTCGAAAAAATAAAGGAACAATTATTGAATGTGCTTTAATTAAAAACAAATCTACGTGTCTAAAGAAGAATTAAAAAAACAAGGCAAGCTTATTGTATTTTCGGCACCTTCAGGTTCTGGTAAAACCACAATTGTTCGTCATTTATTAAAACAACCCGAATTAAATTTAGAGTTTTCAATATCTGCCACCTCTCGTGAACCTCGTGGTAACGAAGTGCATGGTAAAGATTATTATTACCTCTCGCTAAAAGAATTTAAAAATAAAATTAAGAACGACGAATTCTTAGAGTGGGAAGAAGTATACAGAGATAACTTTTACGGCACTTTAAAAACGGAAATTGAACGTATTTGGACACAAGGAAAGCATGTTATTTTTGATATTGATGTCTCTGGTGGTCTACGCATAAAACGAAAATTTCCAGAGCAAACTCTTGCTGTGTTTGTAAAACCACCCGATTTAAATGAACTGGTAAGACGTCTTAAAGATCGTGGTGAAGAAAGTCCAGAAAAAATAAGTATGCGTGTTGCAAAAGCACCTGCAGAATTAGCAACCGCTCCACTTTTTGATGAAATTGTAGTGAACTCTAATTTGGACGAAGCGCTAGAAAATGCTTATAAACTGGTGTCTGATTTTATCAAAAAATAAATATTAATCTGTCACCCTGAACTTGTTTCAGGGTCTTAATTTTTTAAATAGATGCTGAAACATTTTCAGCATGATAAAATATTATGAAAATAGGTCTTTACTTCGGCACATTTAACCCAATACACATTGGTCATTTAACGATTGCAAACCACCTTGCTGAACACAGTGATTTAGACCAAATTTGGTTTGTAGTAACACCTCAAAGTCCATTCAAGAAAAAAAGTAGCCTTCTAGATAATAGACAACGCTATGAAATGGTTTACCGAGCAACAGAAAACTATTTAAAATTAAAACCTAGCGATATAGAATTTGGATTAAAACAACCCAACTACACCATAGACACACTTATCTATCTTGAAGAAAAATTTCCGGATTATGAATTTGCCCTAATCATGGGAGAAGACAATTTAAAGAGCTTTCATAAATGGAAAAACTATGAGTTAATACTAGAGAATTACAGTGTTTATGTATATCCTCGTATATCTGAAGGCAAAACAGATACTCAGTTTAAAGATCACCCAAAAATTCATCATGTAGCAGCTCCAATAATGGAAATTTCTTCAACATTTATTAGAAATTCTATTAAAGAAGGGAAAAATGTTCGTCCTATGTTACCTCACTCAGTTTGGGAATACATAGACGAAATGAATTTTTATAAGTAAAATTCCTTCTCATGCAGGAATCTCTTAGCTTTAAGACATATACCTTTTGAAATTACTGGTATTACTTTGATGAAAATTTTGAGATAAACTTTGAGATTCCCACTTTCGTGGGAATTAAAAATGATAAAAAGCATTTTCTAAATGCTCAATCTTATAGTCTTTGTTTTCTTTGACAATGGCAATAATATCGAACCTAACCTCTACATCTAAGTCGTTTTCTGTTACATACTCGTCAACTGCTTTTACGAGGTTTTTTATTTGCTTTGGCTTTACAAAATCCTGAGGATTGCCAAACTCTAACGAACTTCTGGTTTTTACCTCAACAATTGCCAAAATATCACCTTTTTGGGCAATAATATCAACTTCGGCTTTATCAAAACGGTAATTACGCTCCACAATATCGTAGCTGTTTTCAACTAGAAAATCCACTGCTAATTGTTCACCTTTTTTACCAAGTTCGTTGTGTTGTGCCATGTTAACTTCTTGTGAAAGCAGGAATCTTATTTAAAATACAAACTACTCTTTTCCTTCCCAACCTTCAACTCAACTGTTCTACCCAAAACCAAGGCTCTGTTATCATCTTCGTGACCAGCTGGCATGTTAAATGCTATAGGGAAATCATACTCCGCTAAAGCATCTAATATCAATTGTTCTACAGAGGTTCCCCAAAGGGTTGTGTTTTTTCTCAGTTTAGACATATCACCCACAACCAACCCATTAAGATTTTCAAAATAACCTGCACGCTTCATACTTTGTAGCATACGATCTATATGATATTTGTACTCTCCTATTTCTTCAATAAAGAGAATTTTTCCAGAGGTATCTAAACTTGTATCAGAACCCAACATGGTATGGAGTATCGTTAAATTTCCACCAATCAATTGACCTTTCGCTTCACCTTCTCGGTTATATTTAGAACCTTCTAAATCATAATTTGGTGGATTACCAAACAAGGCAGCTTTAAACGTATCTACAGATTCTTGTACTTCAGTAATATCTTGAGTTAAGCTTACACACATTAGCGCATGTAAAGATTCAAAACCTTGGTTGTGTAGTTGATTATGCAATGCTGTGATATCGCTGTAACCGATAATCCACTTAGGATTCTCTTTTAGTTTTGTGTAATCTAATTTATCTAAAATCCTTACTGTACCGTAGCCTCCTCTTGCACACCAAATGGCACTAATTGTAGGATCGTCCATTGCTTTTTGCAAATCTTCGCAACGTTCTGCATCAGTACCTGCAAAATGATCTGCCTTACTGAATACATGCTCACCAACAATAGCATTTAATCCCCAATCTTTTAACAAATCTACCGCTTGTTGTACTTCTCGGTCTCTATTTTTTAAAATTCCTGATGGTGCTACAATAGCAACAGTATCACCTGCTTTTAAGTATGCTGGTCTTATGAGTGTATCGTTCATTTTAAATGAATTATCTGTTTGATTTTGAGCATAAGCATATTGAATTATACCAAAACTAAGCGTAAAATAAAGAAGTAGTATTGAGTTTTTCAAGTCCATAAAAACTGCTTTTTGTAAATGTACATTTTTTTTAGAACTGTATATATATTACGTACTTTTGTGGCTTCAAATAATTGAGATTATGCCAAAGAGATATACCATTACAGCTGCTTTACCATACACTAATGGCCCAATACACATTGGTCATTTAGCAGGTGTTTATGTGCCAGCAGATATTTATTCGAGATATTTAAGATTAACAGGTAATGATGTGGCTTTTATTTGTGGTAGTGATGAGCATGGAGTTCCTATTACAATTAAAGCAAAAAAAGAAGGTGTTACACCTCAGGATATTGTAGATAAGTATCATGCGATTATCAAGCAATCATTTGAAGATTTTGGTATTTCTTTTGACAATTATTCTCGTACCTCAGCAAAAATTCACCACGAAACAGCTTCAGAATTCTTTAAAACCCTTTATGATAAAAACGAGTTTGTGGAAGAAGTATCTGAGCAATTATATGATGAAGAAGCGAATCAGTTCTTGGCAGATCGTTTTGTTATTGGTACGTGCCCAAAATGTGGCTATGAAGAAGCCTACGGTGACCAATGTGAGAATTGCGGAACCAGTCATAATGCTACAGACTTAATAAATCCGAAGTCTGCCATTACAGGAAATACACCAACGTTGAAAGAAACTAAACACTGGTTTTTACCTTTAAATAAGCACGAAGAATTTTTACGTGAGTGGATACTAAAAGGACATAAAAAAGACTGGAAACCTAACGTTTATGGACAAGTAAAATCTTGGATTGATGACGGATTACGTCCTAGAGCTGTAACCAGAGATTTAGATTGGGGAATTCCTGTTCCTGTAGAAGGTGGTGAAGGCAAAGTCCTTTATGTTTGGTTCGATGCTCCTATTGGATATATTTCTGCCACAAAGGAATGGGCAGAACGTGTAGGCAAAAATTGGGAAGATTACTGGAAAAACGAAGACACCAAACTAGTACACTTTATTGGTAAGGATAATATTGTATTTCACTGTATCATTTTTCCATCAATGTTAAAGGCTGAAGGTTCCTACATTTTACCAGATAATGTACCTGCCAACGAGTTTTTAAATTTGGAAGGCAACAAACTTTCAACCTCAAAAAACTGGGCGGTTTGGTTACCTGAGTATTTAGAAGATTTTCCAAATCAGCAAGATATATTGCGTTATGCCTTAACAGCTAATGCACCAGAAACTAAAGACAATGATTTTACGTGGAAAGATTTCCAAGCTAGAAATAACAATGAGTTGGTGGCTATTTTTGGTAATTTCATTAATCGTGTTGCTGTACTAACCAACAAATATTACAATGGAGAAATTCCACAACCAGCAGAATTTAAAGCTATAGACGAGGAAACCTTGGCGGCTGTAAAAGCGTATCCTGCGGTAATTGCAAGTTCTATTGAGCGTTATCGCTTTAGAGAAGGTAGCCAAGAACTTATGAATTTAGCACGTCTCGGAAACAAGTATTTAGCAGACGAAGAGCCTTGGAAAACTATAAAAACAGACGAAGAACGCACTAAAACCGTAATGTTTGTGGCTTTACAAATTGCATCAGCTTTAGCAGTGTTAAGTGAACCGTTTTTACCGTTTACGTCTAATAAATTGAAATCAATTTTAAATCACGCTGAACTTGATTCTGAATTGATCTGGGAAGACATTTCAACAAAAGACGTTTTACTTCCTGCAGGTCACAGCATCCAATCCGGAAAACCAGAATTGTTATTTTCAAAGATTGAAGATGAGACCATACAAAAGCAATTAGATAAGCTTGAAGCCAGTAAAAAAGCCAACGAAGCTGCTAACAAAAAAGTAGAGCCTCAAAAAGACGAAATTACTTTTGATGATTTCACAAAATTAGACCTTCGTGTAGGTACCATTTTAGAGGCTGAAAAAATGCCAAAAACCAAAAAATTATTGGTACTTAAAGTTGATACTGGTATCGATACACGTACTATTGTTTCTGGTATTGCTGAAAGTTTTTCACCGGAAGAGGTCATCGGTAAACGTGTTACGGTTTTAGTCAACTTAGCACCAAGAAAACTGCGAGGGGTGGAAAGTCAAGGTATGATTTTAATGACTGAAGACGAAAGTGGCAATTTAGTGTTTGTAAATCCTAATATTGAGGGTGTTGCCAATGGACTGAAGATAAGTTAACAACTCAGATATTTCACATAGAAATCAGAAATTTGATAGTCTTCAGCATTTTGATCAATTAATTTTTGAACATAACTAAGTTTTTATCATCAAAGCTTACTTCATATAACACATTTATAAACGTGGCTTTATGTAAAAAAATGATCTGAGAATGTTGTATTTGATTATATATATGCTCTGAAACATTAATACTACCATTACTGGTTTTTAACTTAAATTTTGTAGAACTTCTATTAGAGGTTATCTTCAGTTTATCCTTCACCTGAGCTTTAGTAACTGTTTTTAGGAACCCATTACGACTAAATTTCGCATATTGATTGAATTTAATCAGTACTTTGATTGCATAATAAACCAATGCAATAACCAACGGAATTAGAAATATAAATATGCCTTTCCAAAGCACAAATAGCAAGATTGTAATAGGTATAAGAAACATTAAGTCTTTTCTAATAGACTTAAAAAAAACCTTTTTTACCAATTCTACGTCCTTTGTTCTCATAGGTACAGACTTTTCATTAGGCACAAAAATCTGTTTGTTTGTTATGGTTGT
>JASBSE010000065.1 GCA_030149115.1 Winogradskyella sp.
TCCTTTAATTTGTCACTATTTTTCTTAATTAAGCCATCCATGGATTTTACAGTTAACCTAGAGTTAGCAGCATGCACAGGTAGCCTAAAGGCATTAAATAATATCAATTTTGAATTGAATACCTGAGCAAGTGAAGCTGCATATAGTACAGCATTGTTAGATCGTTCTGAAAAATTAGTGGCAACTAAGATAGGTCTCATAATTCTGTGTCAATTTTCTTTGTTTTTGAAAGTGAATAACTAACAAAACGATTATTCTACATGGCTTTAAGCTTTTTCATGAAATCCGAAAAATGGGGAAAGAAATCTTCGAAAAGTTCGTGCTTTCTGTTTTTTAACATCACTTCACTGAACAACTTTAAACCAACAGCAAATTCAACAGATTCATTGTTATTATCAAATAGGTTTTTAGCCTTTAATATGTCTATGATGTTGAAGATATTATCGTGATTCTCAAATTCAAATTCTAAGTTTTTTTCGGCTACAGATTCATCCTTTAAAGCTAATTCTTTAAGGTTGATGCTATATTTATTATTTTTCTTTCCCATTGTTCTTTTAAATTTTATTTCCAGCCGCCACCTAAAGCTTCATAAAGATTGATAACGCTTAACATTTGTTGTAGTTTGTTATCAATTAAATTCAGCTCTGCACTTAGCGCGCTTTGTCTAGCCGTTAATAGATCTAAGTAGTTGGCATATCCGTTTTTCAATAATTCTTCCGAGTTACTTTCGGCATTTCTTAATGCTTCAACTTCATTTTGACGATATTCAAATTTCTCTGTTTCTGCCTCATAATCGTAAAGTGCATTAGACACTTCATTTCCTGCTGTTAAAAGCGTGTTTTTAAACGCTAATAAAGCTTGTTCCTGCTGTGCTTTGGCAACTTCGTGCTGTGTTTTAATGCGTCTTTGATTAAAAATAGGCTGGGTTAATCCGCCAACTAATGTTGCAAATAGTGAATTAGCATTAAGTAATTGATCTAGTTCAAGACTTTGAAAACCTCCATTTGCAGTAAGTGTTAATGACGGGTAGAAATTACTTCTGGCTACATTGGTTAACTCAAAAGCGTTGATTAAACCATATTCAGAAGCAATAACATCTGGTCTGTTACTTAATAAAGTAGCAGGTACACCAACTTTTATATCGGCATCAAAATTTTGGTTTTCTAAAGAACCTCTTTCAATTGGTTGAGATGATCTTCCTAATAGAAGATTTAAAGCATTTTCAGTTTTAAAAATTGTAGCTTTTATATCTACCAAAAGTGCTTTTGCGTTATTGTATTGCGCAATGTTTTGGTCAACAGCTACTTGATTTACTTGTCCAGCATCTTTTAACGCTTTAATAGTAATTACACTACTGTCTCTTGCGGTAACTGTTTCCTCAGTAACTTTTAACTGGGCATCTAAAGCTAACAATTGGTAATATGTAGTTGCAATGCTAGACACTAACTGCGTTTTTACCGCTTGATGTGCAGCAACACTTTGTAAATAAGTGGCTTCGCTAGCACGTTTGTTGCTTCTAATTTTTCCCCAGATATCAGCTTCCCAAGATAGACTTCCTGATAATTCATACTGATCTAAAGATGAAAATAAAGATCCAAACTGACTGTTTCCAGACAATTCTTGATGTGTCATCTGTGCAGTAGCGCTAACCGTTGGTAAATAACCTGCTTTACCTTGTTTTAAGTAAGCTTCGGTAACTAGAATTTGCTGAATTGCAGTTCTAATATCTAAGTTATTTTGAAGACCTTCATTAATATACTGCTGTAAATAGCTATCAGAAAATAAATCTTTC
>JASBSE010000143.1 GCA_030149115.1 Winogradskyella sp.
TTCCATCCAGGATTCCAAAAGTACCCAATGCAAGGGGATGTTTCAATGTCAAAGAACAGCCTTTTAATTCCTAGCCCACTTCTTAGGGCTTGCAAGGCATTTAATTGGCTGTCGTTTAGGAAGTACCTTGTGTTTGTTCTCCCTTTGTCGTTTGGCTTAACTTCTAAACCTAGTTTTTTAGCTTCTTCTGGGTAAAGTCTTTTACGTACTTTCATATTAATTGGTGTAATTCCACCTAGCCTTATAGCCCCTAATATCATAATGTACGAAACCGTTATAAAGACCTAAACCGCCTTCTAACATTTCGCCTTTAGATATTAAACGCTCTATTTCTGTGTGGAGTTGTTTTGGTGTATAATCTCGGCTGGTTATATCCGCAGCCCTTCCATAAATATGTTGGCTATTTTTAACGCCCCCGATTCTTTTATTGTGTTGCGGGGAACGATATGCGCTGTTTATGTGTATTGGTGCTTGCAAATGATCTCTAAGGATTTGCAGTTGTTCTGCTAATATAATAATATTTTTTAAAACATCCTTAGGCATTCTGCGCCCGTCCTTAGAGTTAAACTCTCTTTTATTAAAGTTTTTAGTTATCTGCATCAGTCAAAATATACTCTTAGTACTGTGTATTTTAAAGCTACGGGGGTGTGTCCTATCCCTTGCGGAAATACAACGCTCTCGCCCTCTTTATAACTTGTCTGCGTCATTAAGTCGTAAAGCTCCCCCTCTATTACATCGCATTGCTCCGTAACGTCACTATGAAAATGAAACCCGAATTTACCCCCTTGTATTATTTCAGTATCAAAAACTAATGTTCCGTTAAAAAGGGTTTTTCTGCGTCTTATTCTTACCCCTGGGTTAACCTCATACCAAACCATTTCAGAGAATTTAAGAAGCTCAGATTTAGGTATATCGTTTACCTCATTTTGTCCTTTAAAATTATCTAAAATATCTAAAAGACTTTTGTGGGTAATTTCTAGCCTATCCCTACCAATTGGATCTCTAAAGTCTATTTTTAATCTAGGGGGTATTTTATCTACCTTTGTCTCTAAGCACATCGCTAAAGTGGTTTATTCGTTCCAACACTTTCGCTACTATCGTGTAGTACTTTTCCTGAAAGTTATCGCTTTCGGCTTTGGCAGAATCTTTAGCTTGTATTAGTTCTTCCCTTAAATCTTTAATTTCTTGAAACCACTCCTCCCTATCCTTTTCATGCTTCTTTTGTTGGCTGTTGTTCTGCTTTATTAAATAGCCACAGAAAACCAAAAGCAGTCCAATTACGGAAACGCTTTCAATACTAAGTAATTCTATTAATTCTCTACCTTGCATGGGCATTGTATTATAAGTATTAAAGAAATTATACACACCAAAACTAATACTATTAAATCATAAATGGTATTATATATATCTACCTTAAAAATATCATAATAAGCCCTACAAAAAAGAGATATCAAATTATTAATTCCCAATCCAATAACGGCTAATTTGGTAGCCTTACAGTAAAGAAATTTTCTATAATATAAATACGTAGGAATTATAAATAAAATACTGTAACCTACTGAATCACCCGCGTATTTAAACACAGAATAATACCGCTCTTTTGAACTAACTAAACTACTTAACGCACTAAGAATTAATGCGATAAATGGTATTAGTCCTATTATATTTCTACTTTGTCGGTTCACTTAATCCACCTCCGCCAATGCTTTTTCCAGTAGGATCACTTAATCCACCGCCTCCGATTGACTTAATTACACTTTCTAATGGTTTCAAAATTACCGCATGGAATCCAAATGCCAAACAAAAAGAGGCAAAAGAACTACCAGAATCTGCATCTGAAAGATAACAATAAATGATTGAAATAGGGGCAGATATAGCCAAAATCTTAAAAGTAGTGTTCCACTTCCAATTTTTAAATACTGTCGTTTTTGTGATGAAATACCCTACAGATATAACCAACAAAAAAACAACCCAGTTCATTTGCGGGAATATAGCTTCCCATACTTGATTTAACATAATTTATCTATTTAAAAAATCTTAGTTTAAGCAAGTATCTCTTGTCATCAGTACCCGCCATAAAATTTATATTGTCGTAAAACAACCTCCAAGGACTCCACCACTTTAAAGGACGTGTAAACGAATACCTAAAATGCTTAACACGTTGGTCGTTTATGTTAAAATAGGCTAACTTCTTGCCTCGGTACATTTTATTCATCCAAAGCAAACCAGATCCGTCTCCCTCGTTAATCTTAATTACCACGTTAGATTTCTTGCCCCTTGCGCTTGCCCCTATCCAGTTCTTAAAATTCCATGACGGGTTACGAAAAGCACCCCACTTAATAGCGATCCAAAACCGCTTTAAAAAACCAGCTGTTTCAAATCCTTGTGCATTTCGCCAATTAGCATCACCGTGCCAGTTGCTAAGTGTGCTATCTTCATCGAAATTCTGCCAAGGGTGAAATATTAAAATATTCCAGCCTATCAAGTAGTTAAATACATACGCCAAAGGGTACATAAAAAGCCCTAGCAATGCCATTATCGCCTCTATTAGTTTTATGAGTGTGAATCTTAAATACATCATAGCAGCGAGTAATCAAATTTAAACAAAAAAACTCCTTCTTTATACTTTGAGCAAACAATTTTTATCTTGTCGTCTATGTCGTGTATAATGTCCAAGTGTTGTCCAAGTACAGCCATAAAAATTTCATACGCTTGAGTTAATCATTACTCCTCTTTTTCAGAAAAAGGATTGTATCTAGTTTCTTTTGTTGGATTTTCCTTTTCATAGATTTGTTTTTCTAAATTTTTTTTCAAGTCATTACTATCAACTTCTTCTGATTGAAGCCAACCTATTACTATTTCCTCAGTAAGATTTTCATACGGAGTGAAGTTTTCTAGATCTGGTGCAAGTATTTTCTTTGTTCCAATAGCAGACGCTGTTGTTCCTTGTTCGTTATAAGCAGTTAGTACCCAATGGATATTGTAGACTACGTCCTGTAAGTCATTATCCTGTTTTAAAATGTCTAGTGCGTTGATTGTAAATTTATATTCCACGTCTTTAAATTTGTGTGTACTCTATTAATACTGTTGCTGAACATCCATAAACCAATTCTGTTATTCCTCCGCTTGTTATAAATCCAAATTGAATTCTATCTCCAACAGAGAATGTTAAATCACTATCAGAAAATGTATAAACTCCCTGCATAGAAGCTGTTTCTCCTCTAGTAGTCGTTGGTGTGAAGTCAAACGATAATCCATTTATTAAAATTATGCGTATATCCAATTAGTACCGTCAAAAAATACAGGAACAGTAACATATCCTCCACCGACTACGGTAGCACCATAAATTGGCGTTATAGCATCTGTAACATAAACTCGCATTCCAACAACACCCGTAGGTAAGCTGGCAACTGTATAACCTTTTAATATTGCTGAATTTCCTAAATGAACATCTCCTTTTAAATAAGTATCTGTAATAGAATCATTACCTAAAACAACAGTGTTTGACCCTAAACCTATTGCATTATATCCTATAACAATCTCATTTTGATCATTGTCTGCTAAGGCTTTTGTTCCTGCACCTAAAAATACGTTGTAATCTCCAGTAGTATTAGCTGTTGACCCGTCTGCTATGTAACTACCTGCATCACTCCCGCTTGCTGTGTTAAAAACACCCGTTGTGTTGAACCGCAAAGATAAATACCCATTCGCCGTGTTATTATTACCCGTTGTGTTTGAGAATAAAGCATTATACCCATTCGCCATGTTATTAGCTCCCGTTGTATTGAATCGCAAAGCTAAAGACCCATTCGCCGTGTTATTATTACCCGTTGTGTTTGAGAATAAAGCAAAATACCCATTCGCTATGTTATGATTACCCGTCGTGTTTGAGTACAAAGCATTATACCCATTCGCTATGTTATGACTACCCGTTGTGTTTTCTCGCAAAGCTGAATACCCGTTTGCCGTGTTATTATTACCCGTTGTGTTGAATCGCAAAGCTAAAGACCCGTTTGCTGTGTTATAACTACCCGTTGTGTTTGATCGCAAAGCTGAATACCCGTTTGACGTGTTATTATTACCCGTTGTATTTGATTGCAAAGCGTAAAACCCTATACCTACATTTCTATTGTCAGTTCTGTCGTCATTTGAACCCGCATCCGTACCTATATAAACACTGTTACCACCATCGTTAAGAGTAATTTCACCAACTACATCTAGAGCTGTTGATGGTGATGTTGTACCTATTCCCATACGACCATTACCCTCATCTAGATGAACAACACCCGATTCTGTTGTATATGTAGATGACCCAACCCAAATCTTTCCAGTTGTAAGGTTAGTATCTTGCTTAGCGTCTAATGCTGCTTGCTGTGTTGTAGATACGGGTTTATCCAAGTCAGAAGTATTATCGACATTTCCCAAGCCTACATCTGTAGCCGTAACGCCATGCGGATTGCCCGTTATTGCATCGTGTCTAGCGTCATTTAAATACTGCGGGTGGTCGTCATCTGCTAGTCCCGTCAACGCTCCATGATCTGAAACACCAATTTGCAGAATAGTATAGTTATCCGTTCCCGTAGTAGTTCCCGTTTTGGTAATTACATAAATAGAGCCGCTAATATCTTGTAACGCTTGGGGTATATTTGCGTTTATTGCGGTAGAATCTATTGTAAACCCTGTTCCGTTTTGTATTACGTAAAAAGGTACACCCGTCTCTATGGATAAGGAGTTAACCAGAGTGTAGGTTAAAGAGTTGCCCCGCATTAATATGAAAGACCTATTATGTTCGGATAGCTGCGATTGACTTATGTCATAAGTAAAACTTGCGTATAATTCGTTAAAATTATCGTTTATTTTGTCAAACGCATCCCTTGTGATGTCGGCTGTTGGATCTCCAACAAAACTACCTATATTTACCGTCTGTTTTGCCATTAAACTCCTAATTGATTTATAACGTATTCGTCTATATTGTTAGCCCTACCCGTTTTAGTTATCAAATACCTAGAACCATTTGTAGATACCAAAGCCTTACTAAGCGTGGCATTAACGTTTGAATGGTCTATAGTAAAAGTGTTGCCTACTTGTATAATTTCCAAACCATCTCCAACACTAAAGGCTAAATCGTCTTGCAATGTATATGTTAAATTGTCTCCCTTCATTATGACCGTAGCCTTAAAATCTGATACGCTTTGCAATGTATTTGACGTATATACATTAACCCTATAAAGCTCGTCGAAATTTTGGTTTATTTTATTAAATGCCGACCTAGTAGACTCTGCGCTCGGATCTTCTAAAAAAGTACCTATGTTAACTATTTGTTTTGCCATTTAATTAAAAAGTAAGTTCTACACTAGAAGCTAAAACCCCACTAGAGGCTAAAACATCTCCACTTGCCAAAATTGGAATACTTGTATAAGGTTGTATTAATTCTTTAGATGAAACGTAAGGAGCTTCTACACGCTCCGAACCGCTCAATGTTATTGTGTAGCCGTTTAGCTCTGACTTATTAGCCCCCGACTGCTTATCGTATTGGTCTGTCTCTAGTCCGTTATAAGCACCTAAAAGCCAAAAATTACCGTTCCTGTCCTTGACCAAAGCACGAACGTAAGTGTTAACTAAATCGTAAAAATCGAAATAGTCATCCATCTTACTAAAGGTTAGGCTTAGTGTCTGGTCGTATCTATAGCCTTGACCGCTTAAAGGGGTTCTTTCGTTAAAAGACGCATTTTTTAAGCCTTCTACTTTATACAAAGTATTAGACGGAAACGCTCTTAACTCGTTGTTGTTTATCTGAATGTCTTTTCGGCTATACTTAACCCATCCAAATAAATAAACCTCGGATAAACCCCCGTTAGAGTCCTTACAACGTAGCTCGTATGTTTGTCTGAAAAAAGCCATTATAATTCTAGGTCTCTATACTTTTGTTCGTAGTCAATTTCGTCGGGCAAATACCACCCACCAGAACGCTGTATCTTAATAGCGTTAACCTCATCTTGATAGGTTTTGTATTCCGTTAGCGGGTTTTTGCAAATCCACTTATTAAATCTTTGTACGTATGTATCTGCTCTAGCGTGGTATAAGTTTGCAAGGTTTTGTACCTCGTCCGTGTCTACAGTTTCAGAGTTTTGCGGAGCGTGTTTATACACCCCCCCATTATCTACGTGGTAAGGCGCAATCTCCAAATACTGTGCTGCTGCTTCAAACCTAGTAATTGGCTTAATATAGTCCGTAAAAAGCTCTAAATAAAGCCCAGATAAGCTGTCAGAACCTAAATCCGTGTCGATTTTATCCTTTAATTCAGTACCCAAAAGAGGCTCAATAACCATATCTTGCACCGATTCAATACAAAAAGTGTACTTATCACGGTCAATATTACCCCCTAAAACTGTATTTTGCGTTACCTCTTGAGGCGTTACGTACAATAAAATTGCCATATTCTAGTTT
>JASBSE010000144.1 GCA_030149115.1 Winogradskyella sp.
CAATGCAGGCGATACCGAATTAAAATATTTAGTGATTAAAAAATACGAAAAAGAGTAAAGATGAAAAACATAGCACTCGTAGCAATATTAGCATTGAGTTTTCTTACCAGTTGTAAAGAAGATAAGAAACAAACAGAGGAAACACCTGTGGCTAAAAAAGAAATTTCAGAGGACTTAAAATGGTCAGAGCGTATGGCGCTTTCTGAAATCAAACGTTTTCCAGATCCTACACTTTTAGATTTTAGAGATAAGCCAAAATGGAGTTACACCAATGGTTTGGTTTTGCAAGCAATGTCTAAAGTTTATGAAGAAACCAATAATCAAAAATTATACGATTACATCTACGATTATGCCAATAGAATGATTGAAGAAGATGGAGCTATAAAAACCTATAAAATGTCCAATTATAATTTGGACATGATAAAGTCTGGCGATGCTATTTACTATGTTTATAACAAAACGGAAGAACCGCGCTTTAAGAAAGTAATGGACACCTTACACAAGCAGCTAGAAGGACAGCCAATAACGTCTGAAGGTGGATATTGGCACAAAAAAATATATCCATACCAAATGTGGTTAGATGGTGTGTATATGGCGGAACCGTTTCATACAAAATATGCTAAAGCGTATATGAATGAAGACGAAGCCAATAAGGTTTACGATAAAATTATGCTGCAGTTTGATTTAATTGAGAAGTACAGCAGAGACCCAGAAACAGGTTTGTACTATCACGGTTGGGACGAAAGCAAAGAACAAAAATGGGCTGATAAAGAAACAGGATTGTCACAAAATTTTTGGTCTCGCGGAATGGGTTGGTACGGAATGGCATTGGTAGATGTGTTAGATTATTTGCCAAAAGACCACGAAGGTAGAGAGAGATTAATTAAGTATCTCAACCAATATGCAGAAGCCATTGTAAAATACCAAGATGAAAAAACAGGTACGTGGTACCAAGTACTAAATCTTCCAGAAAAAGAAGGTAACTATTTAGAGGCAACAGGTACAAGTATGTTTACGTATACTTTAGCAAAAGGTGTTAACAAAGGCTATTTGCCAAAACAATATTTAGACAATGCTAATAAGGCCTTTAATGGCATTTTAGAAACGTTCATCACTGTTGAGGATAATGGTGTCGTTAACCTAAATAAATGTTGTGGAGTAGCAGGTTTGGGAGGCAATCCATATAGAGATGGCACTTTTGAATATTACATCGGCGAAATTATTAGGTCTAATGACCCAAAAGGTACAGGTCCTTTTATGATGGCTGCTTTAGAACTTAACAAGTAAAATTGAAAGATACATCAGTTCTAGTGATTTTGAAACGCTGGAAATTGTATCGAGAACAATAACATTATTATGGCTACCATCAACACAGCACTTTGTTCGTACGGAATGAGCGGACATTTATTTCACGCACCATTTATTGAAGCGCATCCAGATTTTAATCTTTATGCAGTTTTTGAACGAACAAAAAACTTAGCTGAAAAAAAGTATCCCAATATCAAAACGTTTCGTGCTTTAGATGATATTCTAAAAGATGAAACCATTGATTTAGTAGTGGTTAATACACCAAACATTACACACTACGATTACACCAAAAAAGCGCTTGAAGCTGGTAAACACGTCATCGTAGAAAAACCCTTTACGGTTACGTCAAAAGAGGCTGAAGAATTGATAGTCTTAGCCGAAAGACAAAACCTAAAACTTTCAGTCTATCACAACAGACGCTGGGATAGCGACTTTAAAACCGTAAAGAAAGTTGTGCAACAAGGAGTGTTGGGAGATATTATTGAAGCTGAATTTCATTACGATAGGTTCGACCCAGATCTGAGTTATAAAAACCACAAAGAAACACCAACCGAAGGTGTTGGTAGTTTATACGATTTGGGTTCGCATCTCATTGACCAAGCATTGCAACTGTTTGGTATGCCAAACGGTGTTTTTGCAACTTTAGATACATTCAGAAAAGATTCTAAAGTAGGCGATTATTTTGATGTGAAACTTTACTATGATTCGCATTTTGTAACTCTAAAATCCAGTTATTTTGTAAGAGAGCCATTGCCTGCCTATAGTATTCACGGTACAAAAGGCTCGTTTATAAAATCTAAAGCTGATATTCAGGAAACCGAACTTCAAAAAGAAATAAAACCCAATACAGCAAATTGGGGAATTGAACCTGAATCTGAAAGAGGATTGCTTCACACAATTGAAAATAATACCTCAAAAAAAGAACTCGTTGTAACTGAACAAGGCAATTATATGTCCTATTACAATGGAGTTGCTGAAGCTATAAAGAATAATAAATCATTACCTGTTACTGCAGAAGAAGCAACCGAAGTTATAAAAATTATTGAAGCTTCTTTTTTAAGTAACACAGAAAAGAAAGTCATTACCCTATGAAAAATATAAGTTTAATAGCCACATTTTTTATAGTCTTCAATTGTATGGCGCAAGACAAGTTTGTGTCCGAAGTTTGGGTGTCAGATAATGGAGATGGTACATACACCAATCCAGTTTTACATTCCGATTTTTCAGACCCAGATGTCGTTAGAGTTGGCGAAGATTATTATATGACGGCTTCGTCATTTACCTGTTCGCCTGGTTTGCCGATTTTACATTCCAAGGATTTGGTAAATTGGGAATTGGTAAACTACGCTTTACAAAAACAAGTGCCATTAGAGGTTTTTGACAAACCACAACACGGAAAAGGTGTTTGGGCACCTTGTATTCGTTTTCATAAGGGCGAATATTACATCTACTATCCTGACCCAGATTTTGGTATTTATATGATTAAAACCAAAGACCCAAAAGGTGCTTGGTCAGAGCCTGTTTTGGTTAAAGGAGGCAAAGGATTGATTGACCCAACACCACTTTGGGATGATGACGGAAAAGTATATTTAGCTTATGCTTTCGCAGGAAGTCGTGCAGGCATAAAGAGTTTATTAGTTGTGTGCAGTATGAATGCTGAAGGTACCAAAACTAATGATGATGAGGTTATTATTATTGATGGTCATAAAGAAGAATCTACTATTGAAGGTCCTAAGTTTTACAAACGAAATGGCTACTACTACATTTTTGCACCTGCAGGTGGAGTACCAACAGGATGGCAAACTATTTTAAGGTCAAAGTCAGTTTTTGGACCTTACGAAAAAAAGAAAGTTTTACATCAAGGTAATACCGAAATCAATGGCCCACATCAAGGAGCTTGGGTAGATACTGTTACTGGCGAAGATTGGTTTCTTCATTTTCAGGATAAAGATATGTATGGTCGTATAGTTCATATGCTGCCAATGTCTTGGGAAAACGATTGGCCAGTTATGGGAGTAGACCAAAACAATGATGGTATTGGCGAACCTGTAACCACATATAAAAAGCCAAATGTTGGAAAAACCTATCCTATAGCAACACCACCAGATTCTGATGAGTTTAATGAACCAAAAAGAGGTTTACAATGGCAATGGCACGCTAATCCACAAGTGTATTATGGTTTCCCAACACCAATGGGACATTATACAATGTATTGCAGACCACGACCAGAAGATTCTGGTAATCTGCACGACGTTCCAAATTTGTTATTGCAAAAATTTCCTGCAGAATCGTTTACGGCAACTACCAAATTAACGTTTAATGCCAGACACGATAACGAGCAAGTTGGCTTTTTAATTATGGGATTGAGCTATAGTTATATTAAATTCTCACAAGAAGATGGACAGTTGTATGTGTCGCAGGTAACGTGTAAAGACGCACACAAAGAAGGCAAAGAAAATGAAAGTGAAAAAATAAAAGTAGATAGCAATACAATTTATCTTCAAATTAAAGTAGATAAAGGTGGGGAGTGTCATTTTTATTACAGTACAAATAACAAAAGATTTAAGCCTGTAGGAGACACATTCAAAGCAAGAGAAGGCAGATGGATAGGTGCAAAAATAGGTTACTTGGCATTAAGAGAAGGTAATATTAATGATGCAGGAAGTTTAGATATTGACTGGATTCGATTTAAAAAATAATGAAAAGAACAAAGTCAATACAATCGTTATTCGTGTTCGCTTTCTTTGCAATGTTCTTGTTTCAAAATTGTACAAGAGACAAAGCGAGTGCATTTCCTTTTAGTGTAAATATCGATATCTTCGATACGCTTCAACCAAAAGATTTAGGTTTAAAACTTCCAAAAGGTATTGAAACACATACCATTTTTAAACCCACAGATAGTACAGACCATTTTAGTAATGGAGCAGTAATGACAGCTTTCAAAGGCGAGTTGTACTGTCAGTGGCAAAGTTCGTCTAAAGATGAAGATTCTGATGATACTTGGGTGGCCTATAGTAAAAGCACAGATGGTGTACATTGGAGCAAACCAATGGTTTTAGCAGCATCCTTAGAAGAGGGTTATTGTACTTCTGGTGGCTGGTGGACGTACAAGGATTCACTAATTGCTTTTATTAATGTTTGGCCATCAAAAGTGTCGCCAAAAGGTGGTTTTACCCATTACAAAATAAGTGCTGATGGATTAAGTTGGTCTAAAGAAAAACCAGTATTAATGGAAGATAATACAGCTATGAATGCCGTATTTGAGCAAGATCCACATCAGCTTACTAATGGTCGTATCATCAATGCTGCACATTTTCAACCAGGATTACAAGTGTCGCCAATATACACAGACGACCCAAAAGGTGTTAGAGGTTGGATGAGAGCTCACTTTAGAAATAATTCAGAAAAAAATAATGTCTCTCAAGAAATTGAGCCGAGTAGTTTCAGAAAAAAAAATAATACTTTGGTAATGGTGTTTAGAGACCAATTCAGTTCGTTTCAGACCTTAGCTTCAATTAGTGAAGATAACGGTAAAAGCTGGACGACACCAGTTGAGACCACAATGCCAGACTCTAGGTCTAAGCAAAGTGCAGGGAATTTTCCTGATGGTTCCGCTTATATCATCAACAATCCTGTGCAATCCAAAACAAGAATGCCTTTGGCTGTAACGCTTAGTAATGATGGTAATCTGTTTACCAATGCGTATGTGCTTCGCAAAGGAGGAGATGCTATACAGCCATTGCAATACCAAGGCAAGTACAAACGATTGGGTTATCATTACCCTAAGTCGTTTATCTTCAACGATAATTTATATGTGTCTTACACTACCAATAAGGAAGATGTAGAGTATACTAAAGTTCCGTTGATTAGCCTAAAAACCACTAATCCTTAAAATGATTAATTATGAAATTCAATCCTAATTATAAAATTATACTAGTCGTAATCGGACTATGTTTCTTAACCGGAATTTCGGCTCAGGTTCACGATAAATCCTGGCAAAAAATTATTCACGATAAACCTGATGAATGGTTTAAGTCTGAAGAAGCCAAAAACTATGCAGAAAATGTATTGTTATATCAACGAGACATTGGTGGTTGGCCAAAAAATGTGCAAATGCATCATATCTTAAGTGATAAAGAAAAAGCCGATTTACTTAATAAAAAGAAAACTAATGAAGGTGCTACAACAGACAATGGAGCGACCATACAAGAAATGTTGTTTCTCTCAAGAATCTACGCGCAAACTAATAATGAAAAGTATAAAAATGCCTTTTTAAAAGGTGTAGATTATATTCTTGAAGCACAATACGATAATGGAGGCTGGCCACAATTTTACCCATTAAAAAAAGGCTATTACACACACATTACCTATAATGATGATTCTATGGTAAACATTATGAATTTGCTTCATCATTTAAAAAAGAATACCGATTACTATTCTGTAAAATTACCAAAAGAGCAGCTAGAACGTGTTAACGACGCATTTAGAAAAGGTGTAGATTGCATTTTAAAAACCCAATACAAGCAAAATGGAGTTTTAACAGCTTGGTGTGCGCAACACGATGAGTTTACCTTAGAGCCAGCAGATGCACGTTCTTTTGAGCTAAAATCTTTGAGTGGTGCAGAATCAGCACATATTGTATTGTTGCTGATGTCTATTGAAAATCCATCAAAAGAAATTATAAATGCCGTAAATAGTGCTGTAGCTTGGTTTGAAAAGACTAAGATTAATGGACTAAGAAAAGATAGAATTTACAATGGAGTTGGAAAGATAGTTGACAAACGAATGATACCAGATGAAACTGCACCTGCAATTTGGGCACGTTTTATGAATTTGGAAGACAACAAACCTTTTTTCTGCGATAGAGATGGTATTAAAAAATGGAAATTAGAAGACATTGGTGCTGAACGAAGAAATGGTTACGCTTGGTACAGAAGTGACCCTCAAATGGTTCTAGATGCCTATCCAAACTGGAAAAAGAAATACGATTTATCTCAGAAGAATTCGCCATCAAATCCATTCAAAATTGTTGTGGCACAAGATGGTAGTGGAGATTACACCTCTATTGTTGAAGCCATAAAAAATACCAAGGCTTTTCCGTATGATAGAATCACAATTTTTATTAAGAATGGAGTCTACAAAGAGAAAGTGAAAATCCACGAGTGGAACCAAAATTTAGCATTGGTTGGCGAGAGTAAAGAAAACACCATTATAACTTATGACGATTATTTTAATAAAGTAGGATTGGGTAGAAACAGTACATTTTACACCTACACATTATTGGTTGAAGCTAATAATGTCATTTTAAAAAATCTCACGATTGAAAATTCTTCAGGCGAAGTTGGACAAGCCGTTGCATTGTCTGTGTTTTCAGATGAGGTAGCAGTCATTAATTGTAATTTATTGGGCAATCAAGATACTTTGTATGCTTCAGGAAAAGGGAAGCAATATTACAAAGACTGTTATATCGAAGGTACAACCGATTTTATCTTTGGAAGCGCAACAGCCTTTTTTGAAAACTGCGAAATCTACAGTAAAAAGAACTCTTACATCACAGCAGCATCAACACCAAAAGATTCGTTGTTTGGTTATGTGTTTAAAGACTGTAAAATCACTGCAGATAAAGCTGTGGATAAAGTATATTTAGGAAGACCTTGGCGAGTATACGCGCAAACCGTTTTTATGAATTGCGAATTAGGAAAGCACATCTTGCCAATAGGTTGGCACAATTGGTCTAAACCAGAAGCTGAAAAAACTGCGTTTTATGCAGAATATGAAAATAAAGGCGAAGGTTATAAACCATCAGAACGTGTAGAATGGTCGCACCAATTAACTAAACGTGAAGCAAAAAAGTACACCCTAAAAAATGTACTGGGTAAATACAAAGAAACCTCAAAAAAAGAATGGTATGAAGGCCCATAATGGGCATTTGGCAAACGGAGACCTTACCCACCAAAATAATTAAAGAAGAAACCATAGGTTCTTGATAAAATTTAAATAGATGAAACACTGTAGAATAATCTTAGTTTTAGTAATTGTACTATTTCAATCGTGTAATAAGACGACTGAAACTAAAAAAGAGGAGCCTGCAAAGACCGTTGAAAACGTTTCGATTTATACCATTGGGGATTCAACGATGTCAGATAAGGTAAATCCAGATGAAAACCCAGAGCGTGGTTGGTGCCAATTATTACCAACGCTTCTCAACGATAAAGCAACGGTAAAAAATCACGCTGTAAATGGTAGAAGTACCAGAAGTTTTATCACTGAAGGTCGATGGGATTCTGTGCAAAAACAACTTAAAAAAGGAGATTATGTATTCATTCAATTTGGGCATAACGACCAAAAAATAACCAATCCGCAACGTTTTACCAATCCGCATACAGCATACAGACACAACTTGATAAAGTTTGTAGAAGAAACAAGAGCAAACGAAGCCATTCCTGTGCTTTTTTCGTCGATAGTAAGACGAAATTTTAATGCAGATTCCACATTAGTAGACACTCACGGAGTATATCCTTTAGAAACAAGATTGGTAGCTCAAGAGTACGATGTTCCGTTTGTAGATTTGCAATACCTTACTGAAACGCTAGAGGAATCTTATGGAGTTGAAGGCTCTAAGAAACTGCATTTGCATTTTGCGCCAGGCGAAATTGCATATTTTCCAGAAGGAAAAGAAGACAATACCCATTTATCAGTTTTAGGAGCAACCGAAGTCGCAAAATTGGCTGTTGCAGAGTTGGTGGACAAGATTGAAGCGTTTAATGTTTATGTGAAAAAAGACTAAAATGAAGAAGGTGTGGTTAAGTATTTTGGGTGTTTTCTTTTTTATGACGTGCTATGCGCAAGAGCGTGAAGTAATTAAACTTTGGCAAGATTCCATTCCTAATGCTATTGAAAATCCGGGTTATAAAGAGATTCAAACGCAAAAAGATTCTGTATTGTGGAGTGTTGAAAAAGTTAAAGAACCAACATTAACCATTTTTGCACCAGAACAACCAAACGGAACAGCTGTGGTTATTTGTCCTGGTGGAGGCTATCATCATTTGGCCATAAACAAAGAAGGGTTTAAAATTGCTGAATGGTTAAATACGCGTGGAATCACAGCCTTTGTATTAAAATACAGAATGCCTAATGATAGCATATCGACAAATAAAACCATTGCGCCACTTCAAGATGCACAGCGTGCTATGCGCTATGTGAGGCAAAATGCCAAACACTGGAATTTAGATGAAAATAAAATCGGAGTTCTTGGGTTTTCGGCAGGAGGACATTTAGCGTCAACCTTATCAACGCATTATAATGATACAGTTTACGAATCGGAATATGAAGTTAGTGCAAGACCAGATTTTTCAATATTGGTGTATCCTGTAATTTCGATGAAAGATGGTGTAACACATCAAGGTTCTAAAACGAATTTGTTGGGCGAAACACCATCAAACGAAACTGTGGAATTCTATTCTAATGAAACTCAAATCACTTCAGAAACACCAAAAACCATTTTAATTCACGCTACAGATGACAAGTCAGTTCCTGTAGAAAATAGCGTTCAATATTATTTAGCCTTAAAGGAAAACAAAGTACCAGCCGAGCTTCATATTTATGAAAAAGGTGGACACGGTTTTGGTTTAGGACGCGGTTATACAAGTGATGATTGGCCAAAAGCTTGCGAGACTTGGTTGGATAAAAATGATTTGTAAACGTTATTTCTTTTAAATAATTCCACTTTTTGATATCCCAAGACTAAGTCCTCTAAGTTCTGCAAGACCTTTTAAGCGACCAATAGCAGTATAACCTGCATACGAATTGTTGTGCTTTAAATCATCAAGCATTTGGTGGCCGTGATCTGGTCGCATAGGTAGCGAAATGTTGCGTTCTTTTTCAATCTTTAAAACTGCTTTTACAATCTCGAACATATCTGAAGAGCCTTCAAGATGATGGTCTTCGTAAAAACTACCGTCGTCTTCTCGCTTCACATTTCTAAGATGAAGAAAATGAATTCTATTTTTGAATTTTTCAATCATCTTTGGTAAGTCATTGTTCTTATTTGCACCCAAAGAGCCTGTACAAAACGTAATACCGTTTGAAGGACTATCAATAAAACCAACCAAATCATCCAAATCACGTTCTGAAGTGATGATACGAGGTAATCCCATAATATCAAATGGAGGATCGTCCGGATGAATCGCCATCTTCACACCTAATTCTTCCGCAAGCGGAATAATTTCGTTTAAAAAATAGGACAGATTAGATTTTAAATCGGAATGCGATAGGTCTTTATATTGCGCTATCATCTTCTTGAATGTCGGAATATCAAGGTCGTCAACTGTGCCAGGCAAACCTTTTAAAATACCATCTTTTAAACGTTGTATTTCGGTTTTAGACATAGCTTCATAGCGCAGTTTGGCCTTAGCTAAAATAGCTTCGTCGTAATCTTTTTCAACATCACTGCGTTGCATTATATAGGCTTCAAAAACAGCCATTTCAACCTTATCGAATCGTAATGCTGTGCTGCCATCTTCGAGTTCCCAAAAAAGATGTGTACGCGTCCAATCTAAAACAGGCATAAAGTTGTAGCACACATTTTTTACACCACATTTAGCGACATTAATAAGGCTTTGTTTGTAGTTTTCTATGCGTTTTGCATAATCGCCTTGACGTAATTTTATGTTTTCGTGAATAGGAATACTTTCAATAAAGGACCATTCTAATCCTGCATTTAGAATTTCATTTTTTGTAGCTTGAATGTCTTCAATAGGCCAAATTTCGCCATTTGGAATATGGTGCAATGCAGTAACTATACCAGTTGCACCAGATTGTCTAATATCCGAAAGGGTTACAGCATCAGATTTGCCAAACCATCTAAAAGTTTCTGTCATTTCTTAATTTTTAAACACCGCTAAAAGCACCAAAACCACCATCAACGTGGATGACGGTTCCTGTCATAAATTTTGAAGCATTACTTGCGAGAAGTTGTACTGCGCCATTGAGTTCATCAGAATTTCCAAAACGCTTCATAGGTGTGTTTTTAATAATGGTTTCGCCACGTTCGGTTAAAGAGCCATCCTCATTGGTTAATAATTTTCGATTTTGGTCCGCAAGGAAAAATCCAGGCGCAATGGCATTGACTCTAATCTTATCGCCAAATTTGTGAGCCATATCTACAGCCATCCAACGTGTAAAGTTTTCCATAGCAGCCTTTGAAGCTGAGTAGCCAACAACACGTGTTAATGCTTGTGCTACAGCAACCGAAGAAACGTTAATGATAGAACCACCATTTTGTTCGGTCATTTGTTTTCCAAAGACCAAAGACGGAATCACGGTTCCCATTAAATTTAAGTCTGTTACTTTTTGAAAGTCGTCTAATGAGATATCAAATAATGATTGAGAAGGAGATAAAGTCGCGCCAGGCATATTACCACCAGCAGCGTTGATGAGTACATCAATTTTTTGCCACTTTTCTAGAAGTTGAGTTTTAACGTTTTCTAAGTTTTCTTTATCCAATACATCAGCTTTAATACCAATGGCATTGGTTGCGGAAAGTTGCGCTGCAAAATCTTTAGCTTTGGCTTCATTTCTACCAAGTATAGCCACTTTAGCACCAGATTCAACCAAATGCTTTGCCATACTAGAACCTAATACTCCATAACCACCTGTAATGATGATGACTTTATCTTTTATATCGAGGATGTTCATTGTTTCTTGTTTTAAATTTTTTTATCTGAGGATTCCCTCACTATTAATTCAGATTTTAAGATGTTTTTGTTTAATGTTGGCTTCCAACTCTCATCATTAATTCTACTTAAGAAAGTTTCAGCAGCAATTTTGCCTATTTCGGCACTATGCTGATTTACTGTTGAAATTGTAGGACTAACCAAAGATGTAAATGGTTCGTTTCCAAAACCAATCAAACAAATATCCTCTGGGACATTAATATTATGTTCATTCAATACCTGAAGTGCACCTAAAGCAGCATAATCACTCGCCACATAAACCGCATCAGGACGTTGCTCTAACTGCAAAAACTTTTGCATCATTTCTCTACCATCTTCAAGCGTAAGACTACTTTCAGTAAGTAAATTTTGGTCTAAAGGTAGGTTGTGTTTCGTTAATGCGTCAATATAACCTCTTATTCTATTGTTAAAAATTCGAGTTCGTCTATAACCACCAATATGAGCAATACGCTTACATCCTTTTTCAACTAAATGCTCAACAATCATGTGACTACTATCGTAATCATTGATACCAACATAATCTACATTAAGGTCGTTTTCACCACGATCAAAAAGAATCAATGGAATTCCTTTAGATTTTATTTTCTCGTAATAGGAAAGGTCAGTTGTTTCATTGGCCATTGAAGCAATTATACCATCAACTTGAGTATAAAGTAAGGTGTCTATATTTTTACACTCTTTTTTAAAAGATTCTTTGGACTGCGTAATAATGATATTGTAACCAGCCTTATCAAGAACAGCTTCCATACTTTCAATAACAGATGAAAAGAAATTACTATTTGTACGAGGCACAATTACACCAACTAAGTTGCTTTTACCTTTTCTTAACGCACTTGCGAGGTGATTAGGTTGGTAGTTTAATTCTTTAGCAACACGTTTTACATCTTCTTTAGTTTGTTTACTAATTCGGGAATCATCATGAAGCGCTTTAGATACTGCGGCAGCAGAAATATTAAGTACATTGGCAATGTCTTTTATTGTCGTTCTTTTTTTATTTCCCAAGATTTTATATATTTGCTTAATCGTTTAAGCAAATTTAAGCTTTTTGTTTTTTATAATCAAAACCAGATACGTTTTGATTTATTTTTAAAATATTTGGTTAAACGATTAAGCAAGATAACTAATTAAACAATTTTCAAATGAAAAAAGTAGTCACTTTTGGGGAAATAATGCTAAGATTAGCACCTCAAGGATTTTTAAGATTTTCTCAAGCATCTAGTTTTGATGTTGTATATGGAGGTGGAGAGTCTAACGTAGCGGTTTCGTTAGCTAATTATGGTGTGCCAGTAGATTTTGTAACACGTTTACCAAAAAATGATATTGGTGAGTGTGCTATGATGGAAATGCGTAAAAGAGGTGTAGGAGTTGATAAGATTATTTATGGTGGTGACCGTTTAGGAATTTATTTCTTAGAAACAGGTGCTGTAAGTAGAGGAAGTAAAGTAGTATATGATAGAGCACATTCTGCAATTTCTGAGATTGAGCCAGGTATGGTAGACTGGAAATCAGTTTTTAAAGATGTCGCTTGGTTCCATTGGACAGGTATTACACCTGCTATCTCTCAAGGTGCAGCAGACGCTTGTTTAGAAGCTGTAAAAGTGGCAAGTGAAATGGGTGTTACTATTTCAACAGACTTAAACTATAGAGCAAAACTTTGGACGTATTGTGATGATGCACACAGAGAAAAAATAATGACTGAATTAACATCGTATTGTGATATCGTTTTAGGTAATGAAGAAGATGCAGAAAAGCATTTTGGTATTCATCCGGAAGGTTTAGATGTACACAAACACGGACATGATGTTAAAGCTGAAGCTTTCTTATCGGTTTGTAAGCAAATGATGGCCAAGTTCCCTAAAGCTAAAAAAGTAATTACAACTTTAAGAGGATCAATTTCTGCTTCTCATAACACTTGGGCTGGTGTATTATATGATGGAGAAAAAATGTACGAAACACGTCAGTATCAAATCACTGATATTGTAGATAGAGTTGGTGGTGGAGATTCATTTATGGGTGGATTAATCTACGGATTATTAAAATACCCTGAAGATGATCAAAATGCATTAGACTTTGCTGTTGCTGCTTCATGTTTAAAGCACACTATTAAAGGTGATGCTAACTTAGTAACAGTTTCTGAAGTAGAAAAATTAATGGGAGGTGATGCTTCTGGACGTGTAGCAAGATAAGTTATGGCAAATTATTCAAGAATAGAAGTTGTAAATGTTATGAAACAAACCGGTTTAGTACCGTTGTTTTATAACTCAGATATTGAAGTAAGTAAAAAAGTAATTAAGGCTGTTTATGATGGTGGCGCAAGATTACTAGAGTTTACTGCAAGAGGTGATTTTGCTCACGAAGTTTTTGGTGAGTTAAACAAATATGTTCTTAAAGAACTTCCAGGTATGATAATGGGAGTTGGCTCTGTAACCGATGCTGCATCTGCGTCTCGGTTTATGGCGCTTGGTGCTAACTTTATAGTTACACCTGTATTAAGAGAAGACATTGCTATTGTTTGTAATAGAAGAAAAGTAATGTGGTCTCCAGGATGTGGTTCTTTAACTGAAATTTGTCGTGCAGAAGAATTAGGTTGTGAAGTTGTAAAGTTATTTCCAGGAGGTATTTACGGACCAGACTTTGTTAAGGCAATAAAAGGACCTCAACCTTGGACAAGTATTATGCCTACAGGTGGTGTATCTCCAACTAAAGAAAACCTAGAAGGTTGGTTTAAAGCAGGAGTAACTTGTGTAGGGATGGGCTCGAAATTAATCGCTAAAAACGCTGATGGTAATTACGATTTAGCAAAGATTGAGTCTGATACTAAAAATGCAATTACAATAATTAAAGAATTACAATAATAAGATGTTAAAGACTTCAAGAATTACAATGAAGGAGCTTTCTGAGCTTTCAGGTTACTCTGTTTCTACAGTGTCTAAAGCTCTTAATGGAAAACAAGATATTAGTCCAGATGCCACTGAATATATTAAATCATTGGCTAAAAAGTTTAACTACGTACCTAATAAATTTGCTTTAGCATTACGAGGTATAAAGACAAAATCTATTGCAGTTGTAATTCCTGAAGTCACATTAAATCATTATAGTAAAGTGCTTTATCATTTGCAAGAAATAGCTGAAATAAAAGGCTACAGAGTTATTTTGTTTCAGACATTTCATAGTGAGAAAAAGCAATACAGTTGCATTAATAGTCTTAATGATGGTTCTATTGATGGTGTTTTTCTAATTTCAGATGCGCCAAATGAGAATAGCGATTTAAGACTAAAAAATACACCTCTTATACAATTGGGAGTTAACCAATATAATACTGATAAAGAAATAAAAGAATTGTCTTCTTGTGGTTTTAGTAAGTTTTTAAAGCTAGATTGCTAGCAAATACTACTTAATGCCTAAAAGTTAATGAAGAAGGCAATTTTTTATATGGTAATAAGTGCCATAGCATTTACTCTGTTAAATGTTACGGTAAAATCATTAGGGCAATTTAGTGTTTATCAAATTGTTTTTTTTAGAGCCCTAGGATCTTTATTTTTTACTTTACCTTTTTTACTAAAGAATAAAATATCAATATATGGTAATAAGAAGACGCTATTAGTACTTAGAAGTATTTTTGGTCTTTCTTCTATGTTGTTGTTCTTTATGTCTCTTAGGTATATTACAATGGGTACAGCAGTATCAGTTAGATATATTGCTCCAATTTTTGCATCAATTTTTGCTGTTTTTCTGTTGAGAGAAAAAATTAAACCTATTCAATGGTTTTTTTTAGCACTGGCTTTTTCTGGTGTTTTAGTATTAAAAGGTTTTGGAGAAGATCTTCAAATAGAAGGGATTGTATTCTCTTTTATTTCGGCTGTTTTTGCAGGACTTGTTTATATCACTATTAGGAAAATAGGAGATAAAGATCATCCTGTTGTAGTTGTCAATTATTTCATGCTTATTTCTACTGTTATAGGAGGTTTGCTCTCAATTAATGATTGGAAAACACCTATGGGTTACGAATGGTTAGTTTTAATGAGCCTTGGAGCATTCGGATATTTTGCTCAGTTGTATATGACAAAAGCAATGCAAATAGGAGAAACTAACCAAATAACACCATTTAAGTATCTTGAAGTGGTGTTTACAACTATTGTAGGATTACTCTGGTTTAACGAGACTTATAGCTTTTATATCTTATTGGGTATGTTGATTATTATATTAGGATTAACATTGAACTTAATTTTTAAGAAATCATAAAAGATCAATTGCTAAACAGAATAAGAATAATATCGAAACTATCCCTAAAAAAATAAAAGCCTTGTATTTTCAATAGATACAAGGCTTTTTTGTGGAGTCGGAGAGAATCGAACTCTCGTCCAAACAAGTAACCAAAGGGCTTTCTACACGTTTATTCTTTTCTTGTTTTTTCGATGTAAAGCTGGCTAAAGACAGCCTACTTTACACTTAGCTTTTTAATCTCGAAAAGGCATCAAAGCCCTACCCAATCTTGGTCAATTTTTACGATGCCTCTAAAAAGAACGCCACTAACCAAGGCTTTCTGGAGACATTTAGCCTTCCTACCTTGTAGGAATGAAGCTTGAAATCTTACTATAATTCAGATTAAGCAGCTAAAGCGTAGTTATTCTCGCCGTTTAAAATTTGGTCTAGCCTTTTACGTGTTTCAAAACCATTACACGACGTGCTTACCATTTAATTAATCTCGCTGTCAAAACCAGTCGACCCCAAAATTTTAAAGGTAAAGGAGCGCGAAGTTACAAAAAAAGTTGTGCAACCTCTTAAATCCATTTATTTTCGTGCAAAAATTATTCCA
>JASBSE010000145.1 GCA_030149115.1 Winogradskyella sp.
AGAACTATTATAATACCAAAATGTAATTTGGTGCGCATTCGGCAAATATAGAAAATTTAAAATGTTAATACACTTATTAACTCTATAGCTTTTTCATTCCCTCAAACTTTAGCTGAGGAATTTCACTTCCGCCACTAAGAATTGCTACCAGTATTTGAACTTCTTCTAAAGAAAAATTACTTGAGATTTGTGACCTACCTGTTTTTATTGGAACCATAACGCCTGGCGCAGAATATACTTTATCATTTATGGTCACAGCAATATAGCGTCTTTGTTTATAAGCTTGTGCTGTGATATTTTCCCATCTTGTTGCGCCTTCCTCATTCATTTCTATACTAATAGATGGTCTTCCTAAAGCATCGTAATCTGCATATGCTTCCTTAATATGTCTTTGACTTACCAAAGCCTCTTCTCTACCATTGGTTTCTACAAAATATAAATCTACCATTTCGTTATAAGGTAAACCGTATAAAAATTTTGTATTCTGGAACATTTCATCAAATCCTAAATGCTCTTCGATATGCTTTATAAACAAATTAACTCTTGAAGTGTCTTTTAAAGCAAGTGATAACAAATGATCAGGTGATTTACTTTTATTATAATCCGAAACATTAAAGCGAAAATTATCTTTAGTATTTTTCTGAATAACTGTACTTGCAGTATATAGACTATTTAGTGCTTGATCTCTTTCTGCACATAACCAAAAATCTACTTTTCCTTTATCTAAAACAATTTTATTTATAGCTTCTAAATCAAAACCTTTTTCAAGACGTATTAAAATTTCATCGCTGTCATTAAGATTAACACTTACATTCTCTGTGAATTTTTTTAATCTCCTTTCTAATACTCCAACTACTATACTTTTTTCACTTTGAGACCTATCGTCATTGTTCAAAAAAGCATAAGTGATTTGATATTCTTCATTTTTTAATATACTAGCACAAGAAAATATTAAAAATAGCACCAGTAAAATAGATAGTCTTTTCATGCGTTTAATTTAATTAAAAAAATAAAGACCGCATTTCTGCAGTCTTTGTTTTATAATATTTCTATCAATTTTACATACCTTCCATCTTAGTGTAACCCTCTGGAGGTGTCAGGCTAAATTTAGAATCATTTACTTTTTCACTTTTAACTTCGGTTACTTCAGAAATAACTTTAATTTCTATTTCTCCTTGAGTCATAGTCATTTCTGTATAAAGAGGAAAACCGCCAAGATCACTTCCAAATTGTGCATTCTGCTGGCTTAATACTGGAGCAATTTTATCAGTAACATACATTACCATTTTTATATTACTACCTCCTTCATTTAGGGTTAAACTCTTTTGTTTACACTTATATCCTAATATCGTTTTAGTATCAGAGCCTTCTACAACCTTATTCTCATCTGATTTATCGTTTGGCACTTCAATAGTTTGCTTTTGATATTTCTTTCCTAACATTGGGTTATCCATTAAAGTAAGACTTTCTTTACTTTCAGAATCTGTAATTATTATAATATCGCCAGACATAGGGTTAGACATCTCTACTCTAGACTTTTCTCCTTTGAAAAACGTAGTCGTTACCATTTCACCCATCATTGCGAGTTGAGCTTGAGTAGCCTCGTCACTAGAATTATAGGTTTGTTTTAATGTAATTACTCCTTCTGTAATTTTTTCTTGAGCTACTACCGTAAAACTTAAAGCAAACAGTACAGTGAGCATAAATATTTTTTTCATTGTTATAAGTTTTTTTAAAATACAAAAAAACCTTACCAACAAGTATGCCAGTAAGGTTTTTATAATTTTTTTAAGCTAATTTTCTTAAAACTCTAAAAGACCATTTGTCTTTTTAACACCTTCTGCGCTCTCTGCTAAATGTTGTTTTTCAGCGTCACTTAATGGAACATCTACAATTTTTTCAATACCGTTTCTTCCTAAGATCACTGGAACACCAATACAAAGATCACTTAATCCGTACTCACCATCTAACAATGTTGAACAAGGGAACATCTTCTTTTGATCACAAGCAATTGCCTGTACCAATCCACTTACAGCTGCACCTGGAGCATACCAAGCAGAAGTACCTAATAATTTAGTTAAGGTTGCACCACCGACTTTGGTATCTTCCTTTACTTGGTCTAAGCGCTCTTCAGATAAAAATTCAGAAACTTTGATACTATTTCTTGTAGCATGAGATGTTAATGGCACCATACCTTTATCGCTATGACCACCTATTACCATACCATCTACATCACTAATTGGTGCTTCTAAAGCTTCAGCTAATCTATATTTAAAACGAGCAGAATCTAAAGCGCCACCCATTCCTATAATTTTATGCTTTGGTAAACCTGTAGTTTTGTGAGCCAAATACGTCATTGTATCCATTGGGTTACTCACAACAATTAAAATTGTATTAGGAGAATGCTCTACTAAGTTGGCAGAAACTGTCTTTACAATACCAGCATTAATACCTATTAACTCTTCGCGAGTCATACCTGGCTTACGAGGAATACCAGAGGTAATAACACAAATATCACTATTTGCAGTTTTTGAATAATCGTTCGTACTTCCTGTAATTTTTGTATCAAATCCATTAAGAGAAGCTGTTTGCATTAAGTCCATTGCTTTACCTTCTGCATAGCCTTCTTTAATGTCTAACAATACAACTTCTGAAGCAAAATTTTTAATCGCGATGTATTCTGCACAACTTGCGCCTACTGCACCAGCGCCAACTACGGTTACTTTCATTTTATTTTATGTTTTTAGATCGTTAAATTTTGATACAAATTTACGGTTTTACAATCTAAATCCCATGACTTATGTCATCTATCTATAATAAAAAAGCAGCCATTATAGCTGCTTTATAAAGATATATGTAATTCATTATTATCTGAATCCAAAATTTACACCTACAGAGAAGGCATCAAACTCTGAAATATGGTATTCTCCATTAAGTCTAAAAAATCCTAGTTTTAACTTAAAACCTACAGTTCCTCTAACAGCAGACACATCACTTGACACTGAAAACGGGTCGGTTATTGTTTCTGAGGTTAAGACACCATTGGTTACTCTATAGTCACCCAGCAAGTCAGATTCTGCTTTACCTTTTATGTATCCCAATCCTCCATACAAATTGAAAACAGGTAACTTAGTAGAAACTGCCAATTGAAATAACCAAGTATTTGTACTATTCTCTAATCTTTGATTTTCTCCATCAATACCCGAAGACTCTGTAAGGTTATAAGCACCATCTAAATGTGTATACGCTACCAATCCAGATATTGCAACAGGCCATAACTTATCTGCTGGTAACCATTCGGTAAATTCTAATTGCAAGCCTGCTCCATACATGTTTAGAGCTACTTCATCATTTTCATATTTTGGAAAGTATCGTCCTTTTACCTCTATTCCGTGTCCTAATCCCACTGCTGCCTGTAATGTACCCGATGGAATTAAGTTATAACTATCATCACCTATACCCTGAGGAAGCTCAAACTCTGCTGTTTGAGAACCAAAAATTGGATCGTCATATTCCACTTCTACAAAGATTGAGGGATCATTTTCTCCTAAAACTGTCGCTACATCCTGAGTACTTGGACCAGATACAAACTGAACATTATTATAATCTGCGGTATTCATGTTAAATACCTTATCATCATTACCTACCAAGGATGCATTAGCAACTATAGAAATTTCAAAACCACCTAATGGTTTTACTTTAGCTGAATTAAACCAATTAGCATTCATACTATGTATTACTCCATTGGTTCCTGGAGCTAGATAATCATTTGCAAAACGCTTAGCATCATCGACACCTGCAGAGAGCAAAACATCAATATCATTCTGTGCTTTAGATATCAAAAAAGAAGTACAGAATACTGTGAATAGAATTATTTTTTTCATTAGGGTTTAGTTTATAATAAGTAACAAATATATTAAAATAACGACAGGAATTACATTTTATCGTTATTAAATGCTTTTTGTCGATACTTAATTATATAAAAAAAGCAACTACATTAGAAATGTAATTGCTTTTGTTTTGCTTTTAAAAATTCTATTTAAGCATCAATATTTGCATAAATAGCGTTCTTCTCTATAAACTCTCTACGCGGCGGAACTTCATCACCCATTAGCATAGAGAATATACGATCTGCTTCACTACCATTATCAATATTCACCTGACGCAAAGTTCTAAACTCTGGGTTCATTGTAGTGTCCCAAAGTTGCTCTGCATTCATCTCACCAAGACCCTTATAACGTTGTATTTTAGAACCATCTCCAAAATCTGCGATAATAGCATCACGATCTTTGTCTGACCATGCATATTGTTTTTTAGCACCCTTCTTTACTAAGTATAAAGGCGGTGTTGCAATGTATACAAACCCATTTTCTATAAGTTCTCTCATGTATCTAAAGAAGAACGTTAAGATTAGTGTTGCAATGTGGCTACCATCAATATCGGCATCACACATAATTACTACTTTATGGTATCTTAATTTTGAAAGGTTCAACGCTCTTGGATCTTCCTCAGTACCAATGGTTACACCAAGTGCAGTAAAAATGTTTTTGATTTCTTCATTTTCAAACACCTTGTGTTGCATTGCTTTTTCAACATTAAGAATCTTACCTCTTAACGGTAATATTGCTTGAAATGCTCTATCTCTACCTTGCTTAGCAGTACCACCTGCAGAATCACCCTCAACAAGGAATACTTCACATTGTGCTGGATCTTGCTCAGAACAATCTGATAATTTTCCTGGCAAACCTCCAATACTCATCACCGTTTTACGCTGTACCATTTCACGAGCTTTTTGTGCTGCGTGACGTGCCTGAGCTGCTAAAATCACCTTTTGAACAATCGTTTTAGCATCATCTGGATGTTCTTCTAAGTAATCCGATAACATCTCCGAAACTGCCTGAGAAACAGATGCTGAAACTTCTCGGTTACCTAATTTAGTTTTCGTCTGACCTTCAAACTGCGGTTCTGCTACTTTTACAGAAACAATCGCTGTTAAACCTTCACGGAAGTCATCACCAGAAATATCAAACTTTAACTTGTCTAACATACCTGAGCTATCTGCATACTTCTTTAAGGTATGTGTTAATCCACGACGGAAACCAGATAAATGTGTTCCACCTTCATGAGTGTTAATGTTATTTACATAAGAGTGTAAATTCTCTGCATAAGAAGTGTTATAAACCATAGCTACCTCAACAG
This sequence comes from Winogradskyella sp., assembly GCA_030149115.1. Lineage (GTDB taxonomy): Bacteria > Bacteroidota > Bacteroidia > Flavobacteriales > Flavobacteriaceae > Winogradskyella. Next base: position 5,200 of record JASBSE010000145.1, read on the forward strand.
GAACTCCATTTTTTTCACCTTCAAATGAAATAACATCATTCATTAATGGTTCTCTGTTACCATCTAGATACTTTACAAATTCAGAAAGCCCTTCTTCTGAGTGGAATGTTTCTCCTTCAAAAGATCCGTCTTCCTTTTTATAGCGCTTATCTACTAAATGAATTGTTATACCTCTATTAAGATAAGCCAACTCACGCATACGACTCGCTAAGGTATCGTAATTATATTCTAATGTTTGTTGAAAAATTTGTGGATCTGGCTTAAAGGTTACAATAGTTCCTGTCTTATCCGTATCACCAATAGACTTTACTGGGTATAATGTCTTACCACGCTCGTACTCTTGCTCCCATACCTTACCTTCTCTGTAAACTGTAGCTTTTAAGTGCTCTGAAAGTGCGTTAACACAACTTACACCTACACCGTGTAAACCACCAGAAACTTTATAAGAATCCTTATCGAACTTACCACCTGCACCAATTTTGGTCATTACAACCTCTAATGCAGAAACACCTTCTTTTTTATGAAGACCAACTGGGATACCACGACCATCATCTTCTGTGGTTATGGAATTATCTTCATTTATAGTAACCGTAATGTTATCGCAATGTCCAGCTAAAGCCTCATCAATTGAGTTATCTACAACCTCATATACCAAATGGTGCAAACCTCTTACACCAACATCACCAATATACATTGACGGACGCATACGCACATGCTCCATTCCCTCTAGGGCCTGAATACTATCTGCGCCATACTGTTTTTTG
>JASBSE010000165.1 GCA_030149115.1 Winogradskyella sp.
GATTTAATAATGACAGCTGGTAAAGAAGTAGAAACACCTATTGCCAGATTGGCACAGTTAGCACGTGCTATTGGTATTCACCTTATCATTGCAACTCAACGTCCTTCTGTTAATGTAATTACAGGTATTATAAAGGCAAACTTCCCTGCACGTATTGCATTTAGAGTAACGAGTAAAATAGATTCGCGTACCATTTTAGATGGTTCTGGTGCAGATCAGCTTATTGGTCGTGGAGATATGCTTTATACACAAGGAAATGATCTTATTCGTCTACAGTGTGCTTTTGTAGATACACCAGAAGTTGAAAAAATCACAGAGTTTATTGGCTCTCAAAAAGCCTACCCAGATGCACATATGCTACCAGAGTATGTCGGTGAAGAAGGTGGCACAAATCTTGATATAGATATTTCGGACAGAGATAAATTGTTTAGAGAAGCTGCTGAGATTATTGTGACTGCACAGCAAGGATCAGCTTCTTTATTACAACGAAAACTAAAATTAGGCTATAATAGAGCTGGTAGAATTATAGATCAGTTAGAAGCTGCTGGGATTGTAGGGCCTTTTGAAGGTAGTAAAGCCAGACAAGTTTTAGTACCAGATTTAGTAGCTCTAGATCAATTATTAGAAAATGAACAACAATAATATTACACTCAAAATAAAAATGAAACGATTATTAATTTTAGCATTTATTACTCTAGGTTTTACTGCTTTTGCACAAAATGACGCAAAAGCTGAAGCATTATTAACTGAAGTAAGCAATAAAATAAAAAGCTATAAGAATATTTCCATTGATTTTAAATACGAACTTAACAATGTTAATGAAGAAAATATGAGTCAAGAAACTCGAGGTGACGTTGTTATAGAAGGTGAAAAATATAAACTTAATATTTTAGGCATTACAAGAATTTTTGATGGAAAAACACTATACACTATAAGCCCTGAAGATGAAGAAGTAACTATTTCATCAGACAACTCAGATGATGAAAGTACTATTTCTCCTAGTGATATGTTATCTTTTTATGAAGATGGTTACACCTATAAAATGGATATAGTTCAAAATGTAAAAGGGCGTAAAATTCAGTATGTAAAATTGAGTCCTATGGACACAAACTCTTAAATAAAGCTTTTTTTTTTTGTTATAGATGCAACTAAAAAACAATTTTACAATCTTTTTGATTTTGTTAAAAACGGAAAAAAAACGACATTAACTGTTAATTCTTTTCAAACCGATCAACCTATCTCAAAAACCTTGTTTACTTTTGACGAAAGTAAATATGCTGATTACTACATCAATCGAATAGACTAAGGTTTTATAATACTTATTGTGTGAAAATACTAGATA
>JASBSE010000177.1 GCA_030149115.1 Winogradskyella sp.
TAATTCGTTTTTATATGCATTTACCTTATTAATTTCAGGATAAAGTAAGTTATTGGTATGATTCAAAACCAAATAAATAAAAGCCTCACAGCTTTTTATAGCTTGTGGATCAGTGTGCTGCCCAGATTCAAAACCAAGTGACACATAACCAAGGGTATTTAAATAACTTAAAAGTGGGCCTTCTAGATATTCTTCTATACCAAGCACCACAGGTACATTAAAACAGGCTGAAAATTTACGATTGATTAGAGCGTCATTTATAGTTATAAAAGGAAGTGTTTTGCTTGATGTAGTATGCAGGTCAATAAAATAAATAGGATTGTCTGTAGAGGCTAAAACACCTTTTATAAACTTGAATAAATCAATTTGCTCTAAGAGTTCATTTTCAAGATTCTTTTCCTCTTCTAATCGATCAAGTTTTTTAGTTGTCCATAGTCTGTTTAGATCAAAATCTATATAGCGTTTATTAGCTTTAAGCGCTTTTATATTGCCATAAACACCAAATATTTCACCTCTAATATCATTTTTATTAAGCTGTGGCATTATAGTATTTAGCGCATTAACTCCAGCAAACTCGTTACCATGTATACCAGCAAAAAAAACGACTGTTGCACCAGATTTTGTTCCTTTTATGTGATGAAAAACTCTGTTTGAGGCTTCAAATTTTTTAATATGTTCTTGTAGGCTAGCGTTCATCTTTTAAAAATCACTTGAAGTTATAATACCAAGTAGCTCCTTATTTCTAATTACAGGTAAACAATTAATTTTATGTTTTTGCATTAAGTCTTTTGCTTTATTTAATGGCGCTTCTTGAGTTATAGTAATTAAATCCGTAGTCATAACATCCTTAACGCGTAGGTCTAAATCCTTATCTCCAAATTTTATTAAATCTGTCCAGGTTAATAATCCTGTGAGCTCTTTCTTCTTGTTTATTACTGGTATATGGTGAATATTTTTCCATTGCATTATACTGCTTACCAACTCTAAACTGTCATTTTGGTCTACCAATAACATTTTGGTGTTCATATTGTGTTTTACGATTCGGCTGGCATCTATTTTTAAGTTATCATCTGGGTTAAAAACACCCCATTGATCAACTGTTTTTTTGTCAAACTGATGTTTATACATATAGGCTGTTATGTTCTGAAGCGCTTCAAAGTTGGTTTTTGTTTTTTGAAGATTTCTATAATTATCAACCATCCATTGCGAGCCTGTGTGGGACCTAACGCGTGCTTCAATTACATATAAATATTTTGAAATATCGTTGGGAGCTATATTTGCTTTTTCTAACCCTTTTGTAGCCATTGGTAAAAGCTTACTTAAAATAAGATCTTGGGCAGAAATAAGTTTGTTATTCCATTTAAATTGGGATTCTATACCATTGCGAGCCGCCTTAAAGAAGTTGTTTTTGATATCTTTAAAATTCATCTTTTCGTGAATCTTGTTATATGCTTCAGATTGCCCAAGCATCAATCCTACCCAAAAAACCATGTTTGCAATCTCGTCGGTTAGTGTTGGTCCTGCCGGAATATAGCGACACTCAATTCTAAGATGAGGTTTACCACCTCCTACACCATAACAGACACGGTTCCATTTGTAAACTGTTCCATTGTGCAACTGTAATGCTCTAAGTTTTGGTATGTCTCCTTGTTCTAATTTTTCTAAGCTATCATCATGCTCATCTGAGGTGAGTAAACTTCTAAATCGCGAAATATGATCTCTAAAAATGTCAGTAACTGTTCCTCTTTCCCAATCGGTACCAAAACTAACACGCGACTCTTTCTCGTGATGGATGAATGAATTTCTCCTAGTATCAATACTTTGTGTAAATAAAGCTATACGTGTTTCTGCCCACAATTCTCGCCCAAAAAGGATAGGTGAATTTGCACAAATGCTTAGCACTGGTCCTGCTATGGCTTGTGCCCAATTGTACTTATCTACAAACTCATCTGGATTGATTTGTAAATGCGTTTGAAAACTTGTATTACAAGCTTCTAGCATTACACAATCATGTATTAAATTAAGCTCATCAAC
>JASBSE010000179.1 GCA_030149115.1 Winogradskyella sp.
TAATGAGTTGTTTGTGCTTATTGTTTCTGGCAGTGAGACAGTTTATGTTAATGGTGTGCCTTTAGAGCGCGGCGAAAATAATGATTACATCATTGATTATAATGCTGGCGAGATTATTTTCAACTCAACCTATCCGATTACTTCCGAAATGCGCATTACTGTAGATTACCAGTTTAGTGAGCGAAATTATTCGAGATTTACTGTGTTTGGTGGTAGCACTTTTCAAACTGAAAAGTTACAATTAAACGTCTCTGTATATTCTGAAAGTGATGCTAAAAATCAGCCGTTGCAGCAAAATCTATCGACAGAACAAACGGAAATTTTAGCTAATGCTGGAGATGATACCAGTTTAATGGTTGCACCTTCAGCGACGGAAGAATCGTTTTCTGAAAACAGAATTCTCTACCGAAAAGAGATTGTAGGAGGTGAAGAAATTTTTGTCTTTTCTCAAAATCCAGAAGACCAGTTGTTTCGAGTTCGGTTTACCTTGGTTGGTGCAAATCAAGGGAATTATATACTGAGTAACGACAATGCTGTGAACAATATTTTTGAATACGTTGCGCCAATTGGTGGTGTTCCGCAAGGAAATTACGAGCCGGTAACACAACTCGTAGCGCCAGAACGCTTGCAAATTGCAGTACTCAATGGTCACTATCAACCGACTGAAAAAACAGATGTGTTTTTTGAATTGGCAGGAAGTAAAAATGACATCAATTTATTTTCGAGTTTAGATGATGATGACAATGATGGTTTTGCCGGGAAATTTAAAGTGAATCAAAAGTTAATTAAACACGATAGCCTTTGGAATTTGTCTGCATTAGTTGATGCCGATTTTATTCAAGAGAATTTTAGAACCATTCAGCGTTTGTACAGAGCCGAATTTAATCGCGATTGGAACCTTGAAGATAATAGAGACGATCAAGGAAATTTTATTTTAGGAAACCAACTTTTGCTCACTTCAGGCTTACAATTGTCACATGCTAAAAAAGGATTTGCATCCTATAATTTTGAATATTTAGATTACTCCAACAATTTTAACGGAAGTCGTCATAATCTTATGGCAAATCTGCGTTTGGGTAATTTTAGGATTTTTACAAATTCAAGTTTTCTCAATAGTGAAAGTACCATTAATCGTTCCACCTTTTTAAGGTCTTATAATCGTGTGGTATATGCTAAAAACAAGAAATGGGTTGGTGCAAAATTTGCCACAGAAGACAATGAGCAAACCGTTATTGCTACCGATTCATTAACGCCTTTGAGTCAGCGATTTTCGGCATACGAAGCTTTTGTTGGTATAGGTGATAGTACAAAGATCTATACAGAAGTTGGCTATATAAAACGCTTTAATGATAGTTTGCGAAATAATAATTTAGAGCGTGTGAATGCTTCAAATACTTATTATCTAAAATCACGATTAATTCAGAATAAAAACACCAATCTACAACTCTTTGTGAACTACAGGAGTTTAAAGGCTGAAGAGGACACACCAGAAGAAGAACAAAGTTTAAACAGCAGATTAAACTACAACCAAAAATTGTTTAACAATCTTGTGCTTTGGAATACGAGTTTTGAAACCAATTCTGGTACGTTACCACAACAAGATTTTACTTATGTTGAGGTTGAAGCTGGGCAAGGAGCTTACACATGGATTGATTACAACGAGAACGGCATACAAGAACTCAATGAGTTTGAAATCGCACAATTTACAGACCAAGGCAGTTATATAAGAGTGCTATTGCCCAATCAGGTTTTTGTAAGAACGCACCAAAACAGATTGAGTCAAACACTGACCATAAATCCGATACAATGGAGCAGTTCTGAGGATAGAACCAAAAAGTTCTTTTCGCATTTTTATAACCAGACATCTTTTTTAATCGATAGTAAAGAGAAACGAAACGGTAATACGTTTAATCTAAACCCATTTCGATATTTGAAAGATGATAACATTAAGGATCCAAATTTGTTGGGGTTAAATATTAATGTAAGGAATGTGTTATTCTACAATCGTGGTAAGCAACGTTATACAACTTCATATACATTTCTCTCTAATAAAAATCAAAACCTACTATCTGTGGGTGAGATTGAAAACCAATTAAGGCTCCATCAACTCAATTTTAACCATAAATTTGCCACTAATTGGTTGGCAAATGTGCAGGCAAGTTTTGGAAAAGATGAAAGTCTTAGTGAAAACTTTGCTAACAGAAATTACCTGATTGAAGAAGAACGTTTTCAACCTAAATTATCGTATTTGTTTAGTGAAAATGCGCAGTTTGATGTCTTTTATCAATACACTTCAAAAGAAAATATAATTGGAAGTTTAGAAGCATTATCACAAAATAATTATGGATTTTCTTTTACCTACAATAAAGCAGCGAAAATTGCATTAACGGGTGAATTCAATTTGTTTCAAAATGAATATGAAGGTAACCCTAACACACCAGTAGCATACCAAATGTTAGAAGGTTTACAGGCAGGAAAAAACTTCACTTGGAGTTTGTTGGCGCAAAAAAAGCTGACAAAGTTTTTAGATTTAAACCTCAATTATTTTGGTCGTAAAACAGAAACTGCAAAAACCATCCATACAGGAACTATTCAGTTGAAGGCTTATTTCTAATTCTATTTGTGTAAAAGTATTAAAAGCAGT
>JASBSE010000192.1 GCA_030149115.1 Winogradskyella sp.
ATGTCTGCTATTGTAAGCTTGGTCTAAAGCTTCAATTTCGGTTGGAGTAATTAACCCTTGAGGTTTTGTCATTTCTTCTAAATTTTGATTGTTTGATAAATAATAATAGGTTACGGCTATACCAATAACCAAGCCTACCAAAAGTAACAATAGCTTTTTCATAATGTTGAGTTTTAATTAATAGTCAAACCTAAGATATTGAATTTATGATATATATAAAACTATTGCTAATTCTTTTCTTACAAATTTATTCTTTTAGTCTAAATTTTATTGTATTTCCTAAAGTTTTTTGGCTTAGCACATTTATAGATTTTTCTGTTAATTGCAATACTCTTGGGTAACCTCCTGTTGTTTGACAATCTCTCATTAATACAATTAAATTACCATTAGGTGTCAACTGCACAGTGCCTGGCAAAACTGGCGAACTTAATATTGATTTTAAGCTGTTTTCTAATTTAGGTTCTAACTGATATGCCATACGATTGTTATTCTTTGAAACCAAAAAACCATTTGAAAACAATTGTTGCTTTTGATTTTCTGAAAGCTTATCAAACTCTACACCTTTAAAAACTTCTAAAACATTTGACTCTAAGTGCGAATCATCATATTTCACTTTAGAAAATGCATATGGGACACCTTCAAAAGGTTCGTAAAAAAAGTAATCTTCCTTTTTTATAACACTTTGACTTGTAACAGATGGATACATGCTCCTGCTACCTAAAACATTTTCGGTTTTAAAGCCACCTTTCACAGCCAAGTAGGTTCTAAAACCCTTCTTTACGTTTGCAAAATATAAAACATCATTAGCTTGAATATGAATCAATTTATTTTGACTTACTGGTTCATCATTTAGTTTAGGATTCATTAAAGCTCCAGATATAGCAATTATAGCAGGTTCTAAAAATTGAAATTTTCCACCAAGCATTGTCATTTCAATTATTGCTGAACCTTTAGCATTACCTAATAACGCATTTGCAAATTGAGCAGAATAAGAGTCCATTACTCCTGAAACTGGTACACCTATATCCCTAAAACCAAATCGGCCAAGATCTTGTATGGTTGAAAAAAATCCTGGTTGCAAAACCTTAAGCATACAATTCTGGTGTTAGTTGAAAATGATTGTTTTTTATGTTCTGTTCTAAATCTAAAAACTGAGCTTTTGAAATTGCATAAAACTGAAGTTTATCTCCGGAACTAAAAACACATGGAGGAGTACTATTTGCATTAAAAAAATCAACTGGAGTTTTGCCTATAATATGCCATCCTCCGGGACTGTTTTTTGGATAGATTCCAGTCTGGTTTCCACCTATACCAACAGACCCTTTTTTTATATCTAAATTAGGTGTAGATTTCCTATTTAAATGAAGCTTATTATTAAGACCACCTAAGTATAAAAATCCAGGTAAAAAACCAATAAAAAAAATAGTGTATATTGCAGAAGAATGAAGCTCAATAACTTCATTTTTTGAAAGCTGTTTTTCTTTAGAAAACGCTTCCAAATCTATGCCGAAATCAGCATCATAGCAGACAGGTATTCGCCATAATCTTGATGATATATCTTCAATAGTATCTGCTTTAATTTTTATCGATTTTAATCGTAAAATTTCATCATTGATATTATCAATAGCTAAATCATAAGTAATTAACAATGAATTATATGCATTCACTATTTCAACAATTGATTTAATATTTGAATTTTGGATTGATTTTTTGAGACTCAATATGTCTCTCAACATATTTTCATCCATTACAGCAGGCCATTCTATTAAAATAGAGTACTCATTATAACGCGAAAACTTCAATTCATAATCCATAAAAAACTATTGAATTTTTACATTATATTTTGGTAGTTCTTTGCTTAAAAATTCCAAAATTTCAACTGCATTTTTAGTATCTCCATGCACACAAAATGTTGATGCTTTTATTGTCACTTCTACTCCATTAATCGTAGTTACTTTTTCACGATGAATCATCCCTAAAACATGGTTCAAAATTTTTGAATTTTCACGCAAAATTGCATTCGCTTTTTTACGCGATACAAGGCTTAAATTTTCTTCATAATTTCGGTCTGCAAAAGCTTCAAAAGTGACACTGATTTTTTCCTGTTCAGCAAGCTTAGAAATCACAGAATTATAGGGCATATAAAGTTGAATTGGCATGGCTATACTTTTTACAACTTCAATAATTATTCTGGCAGTTTTTTCGTCTTTAGCAACCAAATTATAAAGCGCACCATGTGGTTTTATATGATGTAATTGTGCATTTTCGTTATGCAGAATTTGTTGCAAAATTCGGATTTGCGATTTTAAACTACTATACAAATCTGCCGCTGAGATATCCATTACAGCTCTTCCAAAATTCAATGGGTCAGGAAATGAAGGATGTGCACCAATCTTCACCTTATGTTTTTTTGCTAAACGCACTACTTCAGTCATGGTTTTAGCATCGCCTGCATGACCACCACAAGCAATGTTACAGGACGATAAATAAGGCATCATCAACGCTTCGTTACCCAAACCTTCACCAACATCGGCATTTATATCTACAGTTTTAAAACTCATATAAGATTAAAAACACTTAGAATTACTTTTAGTCCTAATAAGATAGTGATTACCAAAATAATTAAACCCAAAAAGTTTTGAAATTTTGA
>JASBSE010000203.1 GCA_030149115.1 Winogradskyella sp.
CCACCTTTGATGTGCCTGGTATTTCGGTTGGTGTATTTAAAGATGGCAAAGAAGTCTATGCTAAAGGGCATGGAGTACGCTCTTTAACCAATAAAAAAGACATGAATTCTGAAACTTTAGTTGGTGTGGCTTCTAACAGTAAGGGTTTTACTTGTTTTGCATTGGCAATGCTCGTCGACGAAGGTAAATTAGATTGGGATGATCCAGTTCGTAAATACATTCCAGAGTTTCAATTGCATGATCCTTGGGTTACCGAGAATTTTACGGTCAGAGATTTGGTAACACATAGAAGTGGAATGGGATTAGGTGCTGGTGATCTTATGTTTTTTCCTGAAGGTAATGATTTTAAGGTTCAGGATATTATTGACAATGTGAAGTATTTAGAGCCTGAAACGTCCTTCAGAAGTAAATTCGCTTACAATAACAATATGTTCATTATTGCAGGTGAAGTTTTAAAGCGTGTTAGTGGTCTGTCTTGGGAGGATTTTATTGAAACTAAGATTATGAAACCTGTTGGTATGACAAGTTCTAAAGCATCCTACAACAGAGTAACAGATAAGTCTAACATCATTGATGCACATACTAGAGCCGAAGGGAAGGTGATTCAGATTCCTCACGATTGGAGTGAAACTGCAAATGCAGCAGGTGGTATTGTGAGTAACGTACATGACATGATAACTTGGGCAAAATTCTTAATGAATGATGCGGTTACAGAAAACGGAGAGCGTTTATTGAGCGAAGCACAGTTTCATGAGCTTTGGCAATTGCAAACACCATTAAAAGTAAGAGCCAACGATTCGTATGATTCTAATTTTAGAGGTTACGGATTAGGTTGGTTTGTTACTGATGTTAAAGGTGGACACAAACAAGTGTATCATACAGGTGGATTGATTGGAACTGTGACGCAGTTTACTATGATACCTGATTTGGACTTGGCTATTGTAGTATTAACCAATCAAATGAACGGTTCTGCATTTACGACAATCACAAACACTATTAAAGATTCTTATTTAGGCTATGAAAACCGTAATTGGTTGCAACGCTTAGGACAGAACAATGCTGACTATTTAAAATATAACGATAGTATCAAAGCTGACGTTTTTACTCAAGTTGAGAATTTGCAAAGAGCTACATTCCCAACGCCTAAGTCAATTGAAGGAACGTATTCAGACGATTGGTTTGGAGATGTTGTAATTACTGATGTAAATGGATATAAATATAAAATTGAATGCAAGCGTTCACCACGTTTATATGGCGAATTGTTACCATACAAGGCGACAACATTTGTTGCCAAATGGAACGATAGAAGCTACGATGCTGATGTATTTGTGCAATTTACATTTAATGAAAATGGAGAAGCGGTTTCTGCAACGATGAAGTACATTGCGCCAATAACAGATTTTAGTTTCGATTTTCACGATTTAGAACTTAAAAAGACAAATTAATGAGAGATACTAAGCGTGTTTTTCTTTTTGGCTTTGCCTTATTTGCTGGTTTTTTTGGAGCTGGAAATTTAATTCTCCCTCCATTTTTAGGATTCAATTCTGGACCAGATTGGTGGTTGGTAGCCATCGGTTTTATGATAACAACAACTGTAATTCCTTTGTTGTCACTCTTTGGACACGCTAAGCTGCAAGGCACAATGCTCGATTTTGGTAAAAAAGTATCTCCGAAATTTAGCCTTATCTATTGTGTCGTTATGTTTCTTATCATAATTGTTCTGCCTGCTCCGCGTACTGCAGCAGTGACACACGAAATGGCGATAGCACCACTATTTGGTACATCACCTTTATTAACCAGTTGTATCTATTTTGCTTTAGTACTCCTTTTTGCTCTCAACCGATCTAAAGCCTTATCTATTCTAGGGAAGTATTTAACTCCAATTATTGTAGTTATGGTTTTAACCATAGTCGTTTTAGGACTGGTATCTCCGCCAGACCTGATGCGCTTAGGTAATTTAAAAACACCCTTGGTTGATGGTTTATTGGAAGGGTATCAGACTTACGATGCCATTGCTGGTATAGTGATGGGAAGCGTAATTATTATTTCGCTTAATAAAGAAGGTCTAAAGAGCTACAGCGAAAAGAAAAAAATAATAGCAAAATCTGGGTTTATAGCAATGTTCGGACTATTTATTATATATGCTGGACTTATTGCTTTGGGAGCATTTTATAGTAATTCGTTTTCAGAAGAAACGACCAGAACTAGTCTTTTATTGGGCTTGTCTAAAACGATGATAGGAGATATTGGTGGTACTTTTGTTAGCGTTTTGGTGTCTTTAGCATGTTTTACCACAGCTGTAGCTATTGTGGTGTCTTTGGCAGATTTCTTTAAAGAACTGTATAATCAAAGCGAAAAGACATACTTAATTGTAGCTGTCATCTGTTGTGTTGTTGGTGTTGTTATGGGTAGTTATGATGTTGGTTTTATTATAGATATTGCAATCCCAGCATTACTTTTTATTTATCCTATTTCTGTGTCTTTAATTTTACTGAATGTTTTACCAGATAAATGGGCCACTCCAATAGTATTTAGAGCAGTGGTCATAACAGCCTTTGTGTTTAGCATTCCAGATGTGCTTGGATATTTTATGCCAAAAGAAAGTCTAAAATCTATAGTTGATGTTATTCCTTTAGCTCATTACAGTTTGGGTTGGGTGTTGCCAGCATTGCTTGCTTTTATCACAACAGTTTTAATACAAAATCTTTTAAAGAAATAGTATGAAATACATGGGAAGCAAGGCACGTTTTGCCAAACATTTATTACCAATTATTCTAAAAGATAGACAGCTAAACCAATCGTACATTGAACCCTTTGCAGGCGGTATGAATATGATAGACAAGGTTGATGGCATTCGTATTGCTAACGATCAGCATGAAGAATTAATGGCCATGTGGCAAGCCTTGATTTACGAGAATTGGGATCCTCCAAAATCGGTAAGTGAGGACGAATACAAAGCCATAAAACACAATCAAGACGACTATCCAAAACATTTGGTGGCTTATGTTGGCTTTAATTCGTTTGGAGGCAAGTGGTTTGCAGGTTATAGACGCGATAAGCAAGGTAAACGCGATTATTGGGCAGAACATTATCGAAATATTACCAAACAAGTGCCTAATCTAGAAGGAGTGATTTTATCCTGTAAATCATATACCAAATTAGAGATTCCTGAAAATAGTATTGTCTATTGCGATCCACCTTACGCATCTACCACCAAATACAGAGATAGTTTTGACCATGACAAATTTTGGGAATGGTGCAGGCAACAAAGTAAAGCAGGTCATCAAGTGTTTATAAGCGAATACAACGCACCAGAAGACTTTAAATGTATTTGGGAAAAACCAGCAAAAACAAGTTTCTCGTGGCATGTCGATAACTTGCCTGCTAAAAAGAGTGTAGAGCGGCTGTTTGTCTATAAGGGATGAAGCACTATTGGCATTCCTAAGCAGGTAGAAATCTATTAAATCAACCAGTATTATTGTTAATTATATAACAAATTGTAATTAATTGTACTATTTCTTCAATTTTTAGGTCAGTAGCAAAAGCTACAGCTACATTTGCGCTCTAAAAAAATTGAATATGTTAGTATATAAATTTGGTGGCACATCTGTAGGTTCGGTAGTAAATATGAATCATGTAAAGGATATCATAAATACCAAAGACCAAAAAATAGTGGTTTTATCAGCTATGTCTGGTACCACAAATGCGTTGGTTGAAATTTCGAGATTAATTGAAGTTGGTGAGGGAGATGTTGCCAAAACGCATATCAAAACATTGCATGACACATACACAAGCGTTGTAAACGATTTATTGCAAAACGAATCGTTACGAGAAGATGTGCATCATTATGTCAACACCAGATTCGAAATACTTTCAGATGCTGTTAATGCGTCATTTTCTCAATTGTTACATAACGAAATTGTGGCTAATGGTGAACTGTTGTCTACCTATATGTTTAGTCGATTATTGCAACAAGAAGGTTTTAAGGCAAGACTTTTACCAGCTTTAGATTTTATGCGTATCGATAGTCATAACGAACCTGATAATTTCTATATCAAACAAAGCCTAAACCGTTTAATAGAAAGTTCGGATGCTGCTGATATTTATATCACACAAGGGTTTATTTGTTTAGATGCTGAAGGAAAAGTAACCAACTTACTACGTGGAGGAAGCGATTACACAGCAACCATTATTGGTGCAGCTATTGAAGCCGATGAGGTACAAATCTGGACAGACATTGACGGTTTTCATAATAACGATCCACGTTATGTTAACGATACACAAGCCTTATCGCATTTGTCGTATGATGAAGCAGCTGAACTGGCTTATTTTGGAGCTAAGATTTTGCATCCGCAAACCGTAATGCCAGTGCGCAATCTCGATATTCCATTGCGACTTAAAAACACCATGGCACCACAAGCACATGGCACGTTAATTACTAATAAAGTTCATGGAGAAGGCATCAAAGCTATTGCGGCAAAAGATGGCATTACAGCTATAAAAATTAAGTCGGTACGTATGTTGTTAGCTCACGGCTTTTTAAAGAAAGTGTTTGAAGTCTTTGAGCGTTACGAAACGTCCATAGATATGATTACCACGTCTGAAATTGCGGTCTCTTTAACCATCGATAATACTACACATTTAAAAGCCATAACCGAAGAATTAGAACAATTTGCCACTGTAGATATAGACGATTATATGAGTATTGTCTGTTTGGTGGGTAACCATATTATTTACCATCCTGATACGCCAGAACTCTTCCAGGTGTTACAAGATGTTAATGTCCGTATGATTGCTTATGGTGGTAGCAACAACAATATTTCACTCTTAGTAAATACCAGCGATAAGTTAGAAACCTTGCAGAAGTTACAGCGCTATGTTTTTGAGGGTGGTTTAGTGGGAGTTTAGATTTTTTGAATAGAAACAAGTAATTCCTATATTGGAGAAAATCTAATATTCGGAATGAACAGAGTTTTTATTATTGGAAACGGATTTGATTTAGCACATGGCTTACCGACTTCTTATAATCATTTTATAAATGATTTTTGGTCTAATCTTCATATAAACTTCAAAGAGGAGTCAATCAAAGACCTTGTTTTAGTTGATGAATTGTATGAAGGGCTTTTTAATTTTTCATTCAAAACAAAGAATTTTAATGACTTTATAGAGAACATTGAAGCATATACCTTGGAAAGAGGCTTTAGATTTGATAGTAAAAATTATAGGTTAAGAAAGAATACAAATACTTTCAAATTTATTTTCGAATTTAAAAGTGATTTTTTCTTGAAAATAAATAAAAATCAGTCTATAGATAATTGGGTAGACATTGAAAATTTATATTACTATGAGTTAAAGAAAATTGTAAAATCAGAAAGGCTAGATACTAGAATGTTACCTGAAGATTGGGAAAGAGATAAAAGAAATAGGGCTAAAAAATTGAATGAAGAGTTTAATCTTATAAAGTTATTATTAGTTAAATATCTGAAAAATCTTGTAAGGAATTATGATTTTGATTTAGCGCAAAATAGAGATTTTGTTGAGTTCTATCAGCTTTTAAAACCTATTTCACTCTACAACAATGAATCCTAGTTGTCTAGTGAGTTTAAAGATATAGAAGATAAAACAACTATAAAAAATTTATTTGATAAGCAAAAAGGCACTGGACAGACTTACTCAATGTCATATTTCTTGAGTTTTAATTATACCCCATTGATGAGTCAGTATTGTGAAATCTTGAAAAAGTCTAATCAAAAAGTTGAACTTAATCAAATACATGGGAATATTTATGAGGAAATTATTTTTGGGTTTGGCGACGAATCAGATTCTGATTATCATCTGATTGAAAATATAAATGAAAATGAATATTTAAATTTTTTCAAATCCTTTGAATATTTAGAAAACAATAGATATGATAATATTTTAAATTTTATCGATTCTGACCCTTTTCAGTTAGTAATTATGGGTCATTCTCTTGGACTTTCAGATCGTGTACTGCTAAAAACAATTTTTGAAAATGAAAATTGCAAATCTATAAAAGCATATTATCATCAAGGAAATTATGATGACAATTTTAGAGATATTATACAAAATATGTCGCGACACTTTTCAGATAAATCGTTAATGAGAAAAAAAGTGGTAAACAAATTACTTTGCAAACCACTTCCTCAAATACAAATTCCTTTAAAGAGTTAATTTGTTAGCTTTTAATCTTAAGCTTAAAAGTCAAAAATCACCTACCTCTTATAAATAGCTCCAGTAGCAAAATCAACAATAAGACCAGGTGCAAAAAGTAGAATATCTGCAATAAGCCATCCTACTCTAACATCGCGTTGTTGTTGTCCTGGTGCAGGTTTTGTTTTTTGACTCGATGAAATTGGTCCACCTAAAATAGTGGCACATCCTGTGGTGCTAAAAAGCAAGCTTAAACAAAGTAAGCCTATGCAAATACGTTTCATATATAATCAGTTTTTGGTTATTATGCGTTCATTAATTCTTCAATCTCTTCAGCTTCAATAGGAATATTCGCCATTAAGTTAAATGGTTCACCTTGTTCTTGTACAACAACATCATCTTCTAAACGGATACCAAAACCTTCATCTGGAATATAAATACCAGGCTCAACAGTAAATACCATGTTGGCTTGCATTGGTTCGTGTAGTAAACCATAATCATGCGTGTCTAAACCAATATGGTGACTTGTACCATGCATAAAGTACTTTTTGTACGCTGGCCAATCTGGGTTTTCTTTTTGCACATCAGCTTTATCTAATAGACCAAGACCTAATAATTCTGAGGTCATCAATTTACCAACTTCTACATGATATTGTTCCCAAAGTGTACCAGGAACCAACATTTTAGTTGCTTCATTTTTCACTCGTAACACAGCATTGTAAACCGCTTTTTGGCGTTCAGAAAACTTACCGTTTACTGGAATGGTTCGGCTTAAGTCACTAGAGTAGTTGGCATATTCGGCAGCCGTATCAAACAGGATTAAATCTCCATCTTTACACTGTTGGTTGTTTTCAATATAGTGTAATACGTTGGCATTGTTTCCTGAAGCAATAATTGGAGTGTAAGCAAAACCTTTAGAACGATTTCTTAGGAACTCGTGCATCATTTCGGCTTCAATTTCAAATTCCCAAACACCAGGTTTTACAAAACCTAAAACTCTACGGAAAGCTTTTTCGGTAATGTTACAAGCCTTTTGCATCAAATCAATTTCTATAGGATCTTTAACCGAGCGTAAACGCTGTAAAATAGGATTACTTTTCGCTACGGAATGCGCAGGATACAGATTTTTTAACCACTTGGTAAAGCGATCTTCACGTGTTTCGGTTTCAACATTGGCTCTGTAATGTTCGTTAGTGTTAATGTAAACCGTGTCGCATTGCGTCATCAGTTCAAACATTATTTTTTCTAGGTCTTGTAACCAATACACGGTTTTTACGCCAGAGGTTTCAAAGGCTTTTTCTTTGGTGAGTTTTTCACCTTCCCAAACCGCAATATGATCGTTAGTCTCTTTTAAGAATAAGATTTCACGATGCTTTGCTTTTGGACAATCAGGAAAAATAACCAAAATACTTTCTTCCTGATCTACACCACTGAGATAAAAAATATCACGATGCTGTGCAAAAGGCAAGGTGCTGTCTGCACTCACAGGATAAATATCGTTAGAATTAAAAACGGCTAAACTGTTTGGCTTCATCTGAGAAGCAAAGTTTTTACGGTTTTTTATGAATAGGTTACGGTCTATAGGATGGTATTTCATTT
>JASBSE010000205.1 GCA_030149115.1 Winogradskyella sp.
TAATGAAACGTTAGAACTCAATTACAAATCTTACAATCACGATTTAGGTGTAGCACCTTATTTCAGAGAAGCTGTTAAACAAGAGCTTTCAAAAATATTAGATACGCTAAAAACACCAGATGGAGAAACCTACGATTTGTATAAAGATGGACTAGTTGTACATACAACGTTAGATTACCAAATGCAGCAATATGCTGAAGACGCAATGAAATCCCACTTAACAAAATTGCAAAGTGATTTTGAAGCCTCTTACGGCAAGTACGCACCTTGGAATGATAACTCTAAAGTTTTAAAAGCAGCTATTCAAAAATTGCCAATCGTTAGAAAGTATAAAGAAGCAGGTTTGTCTGATGCGCAGATTAAAGATTCTTTAAATTTAAAACGAAACGTTGAATTATTCGGTTGGAAAGGGGACACCATCAAAAATGTTTCTGTAGTAGATAGTTTGAAGCATTATCTTAAATTCTTAAATACAGGAATGCTATCCATAGACCCAAAAACTGGTGCGGTTAGAACTTATATTGGTGGCATTGATTATCGCTTTTTTAAGTACGACCACGTTTCTCAAAGCGAGCGACAAGTTGGTTCAACCTTTAAACCATTTGTCTATACGGCTGCAATAGAAAATGGTTTAGACCCTTGTACTTATTTTGCACTTAGCGAAGTGACCTATACCAATTATGACGATTGGACACCAGGTAATGCTGGTAGCGATGAAGAAGACCCTCACATTAATTACACTTTAGAAAATGCCTTGAGTAATTCAGTAAACACCATTGCTGTTAAGGTGTTGGAAGAAGTTGGTATACCAAAAACCATAAAACAAGTTGAAAAATTAGGCATCACGCACGAGTTACCCAACAAACCATCTTTGGCATTAGGTGTTTCAGAAATAAATTTGAAAGAACTCACAGGTGCTTATGCTAGTTATGTCAATAATAGTAAGCCTGTAAAACCATTTTTAATCACAAAAATTGAAGATAAAAATGGAAATATCATTGCTAATTTTGAACCTGAAGTTGCTGAAGCGCAAGCTTACAATGATTATACTAGGCAAGTAATGCTGCAAATGATGAAATCTACTGTTAATTCTGGTACAGCCACACGATTGCGAAACACCTACGGATTACGAAACGACATTGCAGGAAAAACAGGAACAACACAAAACAATAAAGACGGTTGGTTTGTAGCCTTAGCGCCAAAATTAGTAACCATTACTTGGGTAGGTAACGATAACCATAGTATAGGTTTTAAATCAACAGGAATAGGTCAGGGAGCAAATTCGGCATTACCAGTTTTTGCAAAGTTTTATCAAAAGCTCAATAAAGATTCAGACTACAAGTATATAACAAACGCTAAGTTTGAAAGTCCATCTGAAGACGTCATAAAGGATTTAGATTGCGAGCCAACCAAACGTGATGGGTTTATAAAGCGTTTGTTTAAAAGGAAGAACAAACAGAAGAAGTTTGATTAAAAGAAAAGCCTGTCTGTAGACAGGCTTTTTTATTTCTATATGGCTAAAAAGTTTTAGAACTTATAGCTTAAACCAATGGTGTAATACGTTTGTAAATCGTTATCCACGTTATCAAAAGTTGGTTCGTCTGCAGTTCCCATTGGGTCAAACTGACCAAGAGCATAGTTAAGCGCTTCTTGTTTGTTGCTTCTTAAACCAAAATCGAAACCAACACCAATCATTTTCCATAAGGTGTAGCTAAAAGAGTTAGTCCACGTCCAGTTAGATAAG
>JASBSE010000207.1 GCA_030149115.1 Winogradskyella sp.
TTGCTTGGCACCACCTTCATAGATTACTGTATAGAAATATGTACCTACCGGTAGTTCCTCACCATCATTAGTCTGACCCTTCCACTCATCTACATAGTTGTTCTTAGAGTAAACCAATGTCCCGTTTCTGTTAAAGATCTCTAATCTGACAACATTAAAAGGGCTTAAATCGAAGCTATCGTTTAAGTCATCGTTATTAGGTGAGATACCTTGAGGGAACTCACAGAATTCTAATTGAGTCACATCAGCATAAATTGTATTAACACAACCAGTATCATTGAACATAACATCCACAGAATACTCGCCTCCTACAAGAACTTCGCTATCAAGAACCAGTTCGTTTTCATTAGGTATTAGAACATCTTCGTAGTACCAGCTAATGGTAACATCCTCAACATTGAAGTTGGTAGGTATAATACCAATCTCTATAGAAACAGTGGCATTTGGACACACTTCATAATTGTATTCTGGATCGAATGTTGCCTCAGGAAGTGTACCAACGATTAATTCAAAACTGTTGGTAACATAGCATCCTTCATAACTTACAGATTCAACACGTACAAAAACTGTTTCACCTGTACTCATGTAAAAGTCTGGCAGTTCATTTTGGTTGTTTTGAGCATCAATCTCAGACGTATGGTATGTAACAACAAATTGTGAAGCATCTTGACCGTTTAGAATATTTACAGTATGTGATGCAAGATCAAATTCAGCCTCGATACCATCTCCACACTCAGTATAGTCAACACTTTCAGCAGTGTGACTAGGTTCAGAAACGATTAAATCAAAAGAAGCTACACTGTGACATCCTGTTGTATTATCTTCCACTCTAACATAAATTGTTTGTGGATTAGAAATATTAGTATATGGACTATCTGTAATAGGGTCTGCGCTACCTTCAGCATCACTTTCAGATAGGTGATAGGAAATAGTATGATTATTGGGGTCTAAACTGCCTAACACAACACTATCATTATCACTAAGGTTAAAAGGAGCTACTCCAGTTGCAGAGCAACTTTCTAAATCAGAAGGATCTTCATTAAGAAGAGGTGGTTGAAGAAATTCAACAAGTATCTCATCCATCAAGAAACATTGACTTGAAAATATTACTTGGGCTGTATATAAATCAGGTTCTGTAACAGTTATAGTTGAAGAAGTTTCTCCATCAATAAGAATTCCATTTCTAAACCAATAATGCTCAAGATTAGGCGCACCTGTATCTAGAACTACTGGTTCTCCCAAACAGGTTGCTCCACCTGAAGCTATTGTAATATCATCCCCTAAATCAAGTTCACCAAGATCAAAACTTCCAGCTTTTAAGAAAACACCAGAATCAAATGCTGAATCACTTTGATCTGCAATAACAAGCTTTATATGGTATGTTTCACCAATATTTACAGGCGACTGCGCCGTAAATACTGTCGTTCTACCATCAAAAGAAATAGGAGGTAAATTATCTGGGATATATCCACCAAAATATTGTTCATTTTGAGCACCACAACTAGTGTTAGCTTGGTGAATATTTGTTACTAAAATAGGAGTTGTTGTATTTGGTAATACAGCAAGATTACTTGTATTTCCATTTGAATCAGTCAAAAGAAACGCAAATGCATCAGAATAATTACACTCAAACGAACCTCCATTATATTCTTCAGATGCCATTAAGAAATCAAAACTAATTTCTTGCGCAAGTGGAACAAAATCAAATTCAATTATAGTAGCGTTATTGGTAATAGTAATACCTACCGCAGTTTCTAAATCATTATCACCAGGCCATGCAGTACTTCCATCACTCATGGCATTTGTATTTGGTCCAGAGGCTAAACTTGCATCACCAGAAGTAAGGATAATCCCTTCATCAAACGGGAAGCCTACACCATCACCACTCATTGAGAAATAACCTATTCCGTTTTCTTCACCAAAATTTGTTCCGGTAGAATAAGTAATGTTTGATATTTGAGCACATTCACCACCAATTAAAATATCCTGAACTAATTGTTCTACAGTATAAGTGGTTTGGTCTACAATTACGTTGTCAAGACCAGGTCTTATACATAAGTCGAAAGTTGTATCCTCACCATTAGATCCAAAAGAAAATACTCTTACGTAATACGTATTTCCTACGGTTAATGTTGGTGTTGTTATAGCATCATCTCCAGAACAGTATATCTCAGTTAGAGAACCACATGTTCCTTCATATAAGCCATGATCTAAATTTGTGGATGAGCCAGTAATATTTTCTAAACTAATAAGGTGGGTATCATCTGTAGCAACAAATTGGAACCATACATCATCATCTGGATTGCCTGCACAAGATCCAGAAGGAGTACTTGAAGGTGTTGCTTCAAGTAAAGTCCCAGGGGTTACTACTGTACATTCTCCATCAGTATTTACCGCTGCAACTGTAGCGTTATCACAGTTGTCATTATCAGGTGGACAGGCTAACAATTCAAAAGTATCACTACTTATAGTACAGTTACTATCATCGTTATTAGCAACAAAAACATTTACAGATGAACCAAACGGGAATGGACCTACTTGATAGATACCTGTAGATGGCGCTGGTACAGTAGAAGCATCAAAATCAGTTGAAATTGTCAAGGAAGAAGCATCTCCCACACTTGTAACGTCAACGTCGATATAGAATTGGTCGTTGGCACAATCGGTGTTTAAGGTAAACCCAGCTTCAGGCAATGTACAATTTAATTCCTGAATGTTTACAGTAAAGTCTAGAGTAACACCCCATGCTCCATTGTAGCAAGGGTTTGGTGGGTCTTGACCTCCATCGGCAGTACCGATACGCATTCTGTGGACGCCTAACGGTGCCGTTAATGGCATTACGAAAGAAGCATCTAAGGTGGTTGGATTTGCATTAGTAGACTCGCCAGAGAAGACAAGCTCTGTATCTTCAAATACTAAATTGTCATTGAAATCAATCCAGATATTGGCATCATATGTAAACCCTGTAGCAAAAGTAATTGCAACATTGGTTTCAATACCTTGGAACACATTTACAGTTGGTGATGTTTGGTCTTCATAGGTAACGTCGCCCAAACTTGGGAAATCTGTAAAGCCAATGGTTACATTCGTAACACCGTCGCCATCATTACTGGTAGGCTCTGACTGGCAATATCCTGTATAGAACGAACCTGGGCCAGCGAATGAACTTAGATTTGTAGGGTCGCACTCTGCTTGCACATAGAAATCATAATCAGTATCTGATGTTAAACCTGTTAAAGTATAAGGATTTGTAGTAACACCTGTAACTAAAGTACCTGTTCCAGGAGTGAAACCTGTAGGACCGTATTCTATGTTCCATGTGGTCGAAGTACCTGCCTCAGTCCAACCTACTTCAGTTGAAGTTAAACTTAGGTTATTTGAAGTTAAATCTGTCGGCTCAGGACATGTAGGGATTCCCCTAACTCGGAAGTTGTCTACAAAAATATCATTATCCTCAGGGTCATCCACTGTTCCTTCTGAACCTAAAATTCCGAATTGTACAATTTGACCAGCATAAGCTTCTAAGGTAACTATAGGGTGCTCACCAGTTGCCGAAACAACAGAGGTATTATCGTAAGTTAAAAGTGGTGTCCATGTTGCACCATTATCATTAGTGATTAGTAATTGAACAGTGTCATCAGAACCAAGCGTCCCTGCATTTGTAGTACTACCAAATTGCATGATTCCAAAGTCAAATTCTACCTGGAAAGGTCCTCCTGTTAGGTCAAACTGAGGAGATAATATCCAATCGCTCTTAGCAGCAAGCCATAAATTAATTTTATAAGCACCTGTAAAACCGTTGTTAAGGAAACCGTCAGCTAACCAACCGCCAGCTCCTAAATCACCAGGTCCAGTTGTAGCGTCACCACTATCAGCTTCGTCCCAACAGTCTGGAATTATTGTGTCAAATTGTTCTAGATAATCAGGAACATAAATATCACATAATGTTTCGAAAGTAAAAGGACCAGTCCAACCGCTAAACTCACTTCCACAATCAGCTTGAACATAATAGTCATAAGATGTTACAGCTGTTAATCCTGAGACTGTGTAAGGGTTTGTAACACCTGTATGAGTTGGTGTTCCAGTAGGAGGTGTACCAGATGTAACTATTTCAATATTCCACGCTGACACAGTGCCATCTTGATTCCAACTTAATTCAGCACCATTAGCTGTAATTGCAGCCGCAGTTAAAGAAGTAGGATTAAAACAAGAAGGAGCTTCATCAAAAGTCACATCATCTATAGCGATGTCATCATAAAAGTCGCCAGTTACTATTTCAGAGAATATAAAACGAGCTTGAACGTCTCCTGTAATTGTCAATGTACTTAAATCTAGAACAATTAAGGTCCACCCACTAGTATTGGTATTAAAAGTACCCATGCTATTCCAAGCAGCACCATCCCATACTTCTACATCGAGCTGAGAGTTGGCATTGCCTTCATTATCACTAATTTCATAAAAAGATAGTGCAGGTGTTGTTAAGCCAGAAACATCAACCAAAGGGCTTGTTAAAGTTCTTGGACCTTCATCGCCTGAAGAGTCACACCATGCAAAATAATCATTAGTAGATGTTGTACCAGTTATGGTTCCGTTATTTCCAATATGATTAAACCCTGGATCGTTGTCAAAAAACCAATCTTCATTGCCGTCCATAGTCCAACATTGTGGAATTGTTCCACCGTTTTCAAATCCTTCAGAATATGGTGCAACAAAAGTTACACATTCAGTAGTAAATATATATGGACCAACCCACAAACTTTCATCGCCAGGACCGCAATTAGCTTGATAGTACACATAATATTCAGTAGCTGGGTTTAAAGAAGTTAAAGAAACATTTGGCGAACTTGTAGGCGAAATAGAAGATTCGGCTTCACCATTTCCAGGAGTAAAATCAGTACCGCTATTATATTCAATATTCCAATCGGTTTCAGATAGACCGACTGTCCAGTCTAAATTGGCAGAAGTAGCAGTTATTGCGCTAGCCACCATATTAGAAGGTTCTATACAAGTTGGCGCTTCAAAAAGCGTAACCACGATGTTAGACCAATCTGCATCTGAGCCACCGTAACTTTGATTTAGTACTATATCTATATATCCATCCGTTGTTGGATCGTAGACACCTGCTAAATCCCCAGAAAAGGTAAGTGTTGCATCAGCACCGCTGTTAGCGCTACCAGTAGTTGCTGGATCTATGATTACCGAACCAGCACTTGTGGTAAAAGTAATGTCCGCTTCAGAGGACCATGGCCCACCACCTCCGGCGCTCCAGTCTACAGTAACAGTAAAAGAATCATAAGCACCAGAAGAGGAAGCTGGAACCCCAACTGAATTTGCTACGTCGTTTATACTGATGGTAACAGGAGTCCCTTCAGCTACGTTTGTAGGCCCTATAATTGTGCTAAAATCATATTGGGCGCTTGCGGTAATGCAGAACCCTAGCATAATAAGAAATAAGGTAATCTTTTTCATAGTTTTAGGTTTGTTATTAAATAATTAAACCTTTCTAATTTGAAAATTAGAAAGGAATATTAGTTTTTAAGTTAGTATTCAGAAGCCGTTCGATATATAGTGAAAACGCTACTCTAGCTTTTTCTGAAATGTGAATTTATAAAAAATGACTATTAAGATTATATTAACATTGTGATAATAGATTAAATGCTCTTATTTCCGATTAAAGGAGAGTGATTTTGAATTTTTTTCATAAAAAAAAGGCTTTGGGTTTAAATCCAAAGCCTTTTTAACATTTTATCTAAAGATTATTCGTTTTCTGAAGTTTTTACAATTTTAAACTCAGATCGTCTATTTTGAGCATGTTGCTCATCGGTACAATTAGCACCACAATCAATTTTAGGTTCGGTTTCACCTTTACCTTCAGCAGCGATACGCGAAGCATCAATACCTTTAGAGATGACGTATTGTTGTGTGCTCTTAGCTCTACGTTGCGATAGTCTCTGGTTGTATGAATCTGATCCTCTACTATCTGTATGAGATGTCGCATTGATAACCAAATCTGGATACTTGTTCATGATTTGAACTAGTTTATCCAATTCAAAAGCTGCCTGAGCAGTGATATTAGATTTGTCGAAGTCAAAATAGATAGGGTTAAGTACGATTTCATCAGGAGTCATGATCTTTTCAATAGGATCTAAAGAAATTTGAACCGCTAATTCTTCTTCACTTGTTCCTTTAACAGGCACTTTTTTGCTTTCAAAGTC
>JASBSE010000011.1 GCA_030149115.1 Winogradskyella sp.
GTGAAAATCATCTTCTAAAAAGTCGGTTAGCGAAGCCAAATTCCCAGAATGCGACCTAAGGTTATGAGTTACAATATTTGCAAAAGACGTTAGTCTGTCATTCTGCTCCTTAGCCACACTAAGCATGGCTTTTAACTTATCCTGATTTTTTTGACGATTAGTTACATCAGTGAACTGCCAGATCATATGAGGCCTTCCCTCTTTAAAATATACAAGAGTAACATAGATCAACACCCAAATAACGTCTCCACTTTTATGAAAAAAACGTTGCTTTACTCTGTACTTATCAATTTTACCGCTTATTAATTTTTCAAACTTTTCCTCATGTACACCTAAGTCCTCTATAAAGACTATATTATCGATGTCCATATTAAAAAGCTCGGATTTGGTATAACCGAAGATATCTGAAACGGCTTCATTCATTTTAAGCCAATCGCCATCCATACTAACAACAGCAATACCATTATAAGTATTATTAAACACACGATCTAATACATCGTATGCATTGGCTACATTTTGCGAAGAGCGAATAGCTTTCATCCTAACTAAGTTTTCAGGATTAATAGGAATAAGCTCTTAATTAGTCAGGGGAGACTTACTAAAACATTGTTATACAGATTAAAAGTTACAAAAAAAACCACAAATCACAAAGAAAGTATTATATTTGCCGCTTGAAAGAAAATCTTTCAAAGTACATAACAATCATTTACAACAATATTAGAATGTATTTATCTAAAGAGAAAAAAGAAGAAATCTTCGCAAAACACGGTAAAGGAAAAAATGATACTGGTTCTGCTGAAGGACAAATTGCGTTATTTACGTACAGAATTAATCACTTAACTGAGCACTTAAAGAACAATCGTAAAGATTTTAACTCTGAGCGTTCTCTAGTAAAGTTAGTAGGTAAGCGTAGAGCTTTATTAGACTACTTAACTAAAAAGGATATCTTAAGATACCGTGCAATAGTAAAAGAATTAGGATTAAGAAAATAATCTCTAATAGAAAGACCACGCTTTTAGCGTGGTTTTTTGTTTAATACATAACGTCTTCGAAAGCGTTTAATTTTCGAATTGAAGAAGCTACAATAGTTTTTCATTGGTCACACAACAACTACACAACAACACAACGACCATTGTTTAACATTGCTGACTATGCGTATCATATCAGCTAAAGAATTAAAATTTATATGATTCCAAAAACTTACAAAGAGGTCATTGACCTTGGTGACGGTAGAGAAATATCTATCGAAACCGGAAAACTTGCAAAACAGGCACATGGTTCTGTTGTTGTACAATCAGGAAAATGTATGTTACTATGTACAGTTGTTTCCAACTACAAACAAGCAGACGTAGACTTTTTACCTTTAACAGTAGACTATCGCGAAAAATTTGCTGCTGCTGGTCGTTATCCTGGTGGATTCTTTAAAAGAGAAGCAAGACCAAGTGACGGAGAAGTATTAACAATGCGTTTAGTAGACCGTGTTTTACGTCCGTTATTCCCAAAAGATTATCACAGCGAAACTCAGGTAATGATTCAATTAATGTCTCATGACCCAGAAGTTATGCCAGATGCTATGGCTGGTTTAGCTGCATCTGCCGCTATTCAACTTTCAGATATTCCTTTTGAAACTCCAATCTCAGAAGTAAGAGTTGGACGTATTAATGGCGAGTTTATCATCAACCCAACATTGGCACAATTAGCAGAATCTGACATCGACATGATGATTGGAGCATCTGCAGACTCAGTAATGATGGTTGAAGGTGAAATGGATGAAATTTCTGAAGAAGAAATGACAGAAGCTATTAAAGCCGCCCATGAAGCCATCAAAGTACAATGTGAAGCTCAGACAAAATTAGCTGAAGCTTTTGGTAAAAAAGAAACCAGAGAATACGAACCAGAAAGAGCAGACGAAGATTTAGCTAAAAAGATTCACGATATGGCATACGACAAAGTATATGCTGTAGCTAAAGCAGGATCTTCTAAACACGAACGTGGTGCTGCATTTGCCGAAATTAAAGAAGAAATAATCGCATCATTCTCTGAAGAAGAAGTTGAAGATTTTGGCGATTTAATTTCAAAATATTATAGCAAAGCAGAAAAAGCTGCTGTACGTGACTTAACATTAAACGAAGGATTACGTTTAGATGGTCGTAAAACAACAGAGATTAGACCAATTTGGTGTGAGGTAGATTACTTACCATCAACACACGGTTCTTCTATCTTTACTCGTGGAGAAACTCAAGCATTAGCAACAGTAACTTTAGGTACAAGTAGAGAAGCCAACCAAATAGACATGCCATCTTTTGAAGGTGAAGAGCGTTTCTATTTACACTATAATTTCCCACCATTCTCAACAGGTGAAGCAAGACCAATTAGAGGTACTTCTAGACGTGAAGTTGGACATGGTAACTTAGCGCAACGTGCTTTAAAAGGTATGGTACCAGAAGATTGTCCGTATACTGTACGTGTTGTATCAGAAGTATTAGAATCTAACGGTTCTTCTTCTATGGCAACCGTTTGTGCTGGTACTATGGCACTAATGGATGCTGGTGTACAATTAAAAAAGCCTGTTTCTGGTATTGCAATGGGATTAATTACCGATACAGAATCTGGTAAATATGCTGTATTATCTGATATTTTAGGTGATGAAGATCACTTAGGTGATATGGACTTTAAAGTAACAGGTACAGCAGATGGTATTACGGCTTGCCAAATGGATATTAAAGTAAAAGGACTATCATATGAGATTTTAGTAAATGCACTAAAACAAGCTCGTGATGGTCGTTTACATATCTTAGGTAAATTAACAGATACTATTTCTACACCAAATGATGATGTTAAAGGTCATGCACCAAAAATGGTAACGAGACGTATTCCTAATGAATTCATCGGAGCACTTATTGGACCTGGCGGAAAAAATATTCAAGAATTACAAAAAGAAACAGAAACAACTATCGTTATCAACGAAGATCCTGTTACTGAAGAAGGAATTGTTGAAATTTTAGGAGTTGGTTCTGAAGGAATCGATGCTGTTTTAGCTCGTATAGACGCCATGTTGTTTAAGCCAGAAGTTGGTAGTATCTACGAAGTTAAAGTGATTAAAATGTTAGATTTTGGAGCTGTAGTAGAATATACTGAAGCACCAGGAAACGAAGTTTTATTACACGTAAGCGAATTAGCTTGGGAACGTACAGAAAATGTATCTGATGTTGTAAACATGGGAGATGTATTTGATGTAAAATACTTTGGTATTGATTCAAGAACACGAAAAGAAAAAGTATCTCGTAAAGCTATTTTACCAAAACCAGAAGGTTGGGAAGATAGACCTAAGCGCGATAACAATAAAGGTAACAGAGACAATCGAGGACGCGACAACCGCAACAGAGGTAATAATCGTAGAGACGACAGAAACCGTAAAGACAACAACAAAGAAGATTAATTAAATCATCTTTAATTGCTAAAAAAAAGCCCATCAAGATTTGATGGGCTTTTTATTTTTCTGGATATTATGTTTCTAAAAAGACATCAATAAACTAGCAGACAATCCTGTTGCTTCAGGTACAAATCTACAAACACCTCCAACACATACTAAACCTGCACGTTGCCTTCCATAGTTTAGAGAAAAACGCGTTGTTCCTTTATTAAAGCTCCCACCAATATTATAATAATGGTTTTCTGAAGTACTACTATCAGTTCCACTATTATAGATATCATTAACGTAAAAAGATAATCTTGGACTTGCATTGTACTCTAACGTACCACCTACCCAATCATGCTTGTCTGAGCTCGACCACATCTTCTGTAACTCCAAACGTACTGATTGACCAATTTTTCCAAATTTATAAATGGTTTCGCCTACTACAATGTTGGTTTTAATCTGCTCACCAGAAAAATTATCTTCAATAGTTCTTTGGTTGTAATATTGATTGACATAGTAGAAAATAGAATTCACTTTTTTATTCCATTTTTTTCTAATTTCCAAGCTTACATCAGAGAAATACTTATCCCCAAAACCAAAATAATCAACATCATAAGATAGATTACCAAAATCATAATCACCTTTTAAACCTGCCCAATACGATGCATTAAAAGCTATTTTAGTACCATATTTACCACCCAGAGCAGTTCCTTTTTTAATATTGTAGAACACATCTAATTGACCTCCTATTTCACCTGCTTCCATAAGCTCAGGATCGGCAAAAACAACTTGTGATTGTGCTTGATATACAAAAATATTAGAAAGTAAATAATCATGCTGCTTTGTTAATGCTGGCGTAAAATTGATGTTGTTTTCTAAAAACACATTGCCTGTTTTTTCACGTTCGGAATAAAAGCCCATGTTTTCTAATCGCCTAAAAGTAGCATCTAAGCCAAATCCTTTTTTAGAGAATCCAGTATTAAACAATAAAGCACTTCCTGGATTTACAAAATTATTTATGACTTGTCCATTAAAAACATAAACATCGTCAGACTTAGCTACATACTCGGCATTTGCGTAAAAACTGCCTTTAGAAAAATCTACACGACCAGAAAAGGCATTGGTCAACTCATCAAAATTTGGGTCTGCAACATCAGTCTTTTCTTGTCTTCCGACATAGCTAAAGCCAAGATTTAGTGACGAATTTTCAAACTTTAAAATAGTAGAGATATCAATTTCGGTATTAAATCCAAAAATATCGCTATCTGCAGTTTCAAAGCCTACACGTTGCTTTCCGTACAATCCTGTTACAGATAAAAAATCCGTAGGCTTATATTTTACTCTCCCTCCCAATAATGCGTTATTAAGTCCAAGTTGTCGGTCTTCCCAGTTTCTTAAAATAAGACCACTACCAAACTGTTCGTAATAGTGACCTGCGTTTGCTTCAAATTTATCACTCCTATAATTAAGTGCATAAATCCCAAGATTGGTGCCATCAAAATTTGGTGAGTAATTTAGCAACGCTAAAGGCTCATAGGATTCTAACTGAACGGTGGCTGTAAAATTTTCAAGAAAATTATAGTCTAATTTTAAATACGAATTGACTCTTAGATGCTTATCGCCATCATTGTTTACAGCATCATAAAAAGGTCCTGTTTTTTCATCATCATTATACCATGCCATATTAGACTCAAGGCCAACGCGTAGGTTATCTAGTAATTGTGCTGACATTTGGTTTACTGTAAAACAAAATGTTAACAGCACTAATAGCTTTCTCATATTTTAAATAAGTTTTTTTAGTTTAGTTAGTGAGTGCGACGTTAATTATTTCTTAGAGTGTTCCTTTACAACCTCATAAAGTTCTTCTTCACTTCCTGGAGTGTAACCCGTTCTTGTATGGATTATTTTGCCGTTTTTAACAACGACAACGTATGGCAATACACTAATATTTAAGGCGCGTTTTAGGTCTTGATTATCATCAAGCAAAACTTGATAGTCCCAGCCTTTACCATTTACCAAAGGAATCACCCTTTTATTGGTTCTGGCATCATCTGTAGAAATAGCGATGAGCTCTACATTGGTTTCATCTTGCCAGTCTTCGTAAACATCTGCTATGGCATCTAATTCGTTAATACATGGCACACACCACGTTGCCCAAAAGCTAAAGATTTTTATATCATCTGAATCTGAAAGTTCTTTTACAGACACACTATTTCCTTCGACATCATTTAACGTTATATCTGGAAGTTCTTGACTATTAATGAGTAGTGAGCTTAAAATGAATAGGGCAGAAATTAGGTGTTTCATTGTATTTATAATTTTAGTTTTTTTTAACATTTTGCATTTTATGAAAACAAAACACTTAATCAATCTCTTGTTTATTGCCTTAACCATTAGCTTTAGTGCTTGTAGTAGTGATAGTGATGGAGATGGAGGTGGCAATGGAGGCGGTAATGAAATTACAAGTATTTCTGTTCAAGTTTCAAGTTCTGTAACTTGCGGCATCTATGTTGGAGATACTGTTAGTTTCTCTGTTGAGGGAAATAACAACCAAGATGTCACTAATTCAGCAACAATTTCTGTTAACGGAACAGCCATAACAGGCAATTCGTACACAACTACAACAGCAGGGTCTTTGCAAGTTACTGCTACCTACCAAGATATTACCACAAACAATTCTCTTAATGTAAATGTGGCTGAGGACTATTATAAGTTTACTAAAAATGTTTTAGTTGAAGACTATACAGGTACTTGGTGTGGTTATTGCCCAAGAGTATCTCATGCTATTGAGTTAACTAAACAACAGACAGACCAAATAAATGTCGTTGCTATTCATAGATACAATTCAAACCCATCAGGTAATGGTTATGACCCATATAATTTTGAAGGTGCTGGTGTTTTAGAATCTTCTATTGGACTTACAGGTTACCCAACCGCTATGATAGACAGAGGCACTACTTGGACTTACCCAGAACCAAGTAATGTCAGTCAAGTGGTTAACAAAACTTTGTGTGATAATGCACCATTAGGTTTAGCTATTACTCCTTCATTATCTGGTAACACTATGACCATAAAAGTAGATGCAAAGTTTAGCCAAAACTTTAGCTTTGCAAACACCAAGCTTGTTGTTGTGGTCTTAGAAGATGATTTAATATTTGACCAAGAAAATTATACTAGTTATTATGGTGGTGTGGATGTTATTTCAAGTTTTGAGCACGACCACGTACTGAGAGCTAGTTTAACCAATATTTTGGGAGATGACCTTCCTAGTAACGACGTTACAAACTCTGTTTACAGCAGAACTATTACTGCAGATGTACCTTCTAATGTTGTAAACACATCTAAAATGAGTGTTGTTGCCTTTATTACTAACGAAAACTTTAATGGTGATGCCTATACAATCAATTCAAGAATGGCTCACTTTGGAGATGCTCAAACCTATGAAGAAAACTAAATATAGAAACAACATATAAATTAAAGAAAGAGGCTGTTTTTACAGTCTCTTTTTTTTACACCTTCAGACAAGCCCTTTCATTAGCAAATTTTAAGGCTAATCCCTATGTGAAACTCACATTTTGTCACCGACAAGCTGACAGTTTTAATGTATTTAACATTTCTTAAGATTCACATATCCTTAAGCATACAAGCAATGTTTTGATATATTCTCAACAATTCCACTTTTTCTTTTTAAACTTCAAAAAACTCAAAATCAACTTTTTAGTTTGGCACTGTCGCATGGTGTTTGTGGCTTTAATAGCACTGACAAATAAAGTTTAATTAAAAATTAATTATGAAAGTATTAGTAATAGGTGCCGGTAATATGGGCTTAACCTATTCCGAAGGTATGGCAGATTCCGTTCTTTTAGGGAAACAAAAATTAAGAATCTATGATACCGATCCAAACAAAATTGAAAGTTTAAGAGCTACACAAAAGTTCGATGTTTACACTGCTCTCGACGATGCACTTCCAAAATCAGATATTGTGTTCTTAGCCGTAAAACCCTATCACTGTGAAGCGCTTTTTAAAGACATGAAACCTTTTATTAATGATGAGCAAATCTTTGTATCCTTAATGGCAGGTGTAAGTATAGAAACCATACAAGAACGTTTAGGCATTAAAAAAGTAATCCGTACCATGCCCAACCTTCCTGCAAAAGTAGGCAAAGGGGTAACCTCGTATACTGGTGCTAAAGCCATATCTCGTGTAGAACTAATTATGGTACGTCAACTCTTAGATACTACAGGAACATCTATCCATGTAGATTCTGAAAAATTTATAGATGCCTCTACCGGAATTTCGGGTAGTGGGCCTGCTTATGTCTTTTATTTTATGCAGTCGATGTTAGAAGCTGCTCAAAACATGGGATTCTCAGATTATGATTCTAAAGTCTTAGTCAGCAATACGTTTGAAGGGGCTATTGAATTATTCAATCAATCTAACATCTCACCTGAGCGCTGGATCGATAAAGTAGCCTCTAAGGGTGGCACCACTCAAGCCGCCATAGACTCTATGGAAGACAACAATGTAAAACAGCTTATACAAGATGCGGCTTATGCGGCATTTGACAGAGCTGTAGAACTAGGTAAAGACAAGTGAGATGGCAGATGATATAAAACGTGTGGTGGTAAAAGTGGGCACCAATGTACTTACAAACAAGGATAATAGAATATTAGGACCTGTACTACGAGAATTGGTACGACAAATCTCTGTGCTTTACGAGCAGGATATTATGGTGATTTTGGTCTCTTCAGGGTCAGCCATTGCTGGCATGGAAGTTTTAGGAGATACAAACATTACAGACAAATCTGTAAGACGCCAAGTGTACTCTTCAGTAGGACAACCAAGAATGATGCGACATTACTATAGTATTTTTCATGATTATGGTATGCGCTGTGCTCAAATTTTAGCGACAAAACGCGATTTTGACCCAGGCAAACACCGTCAAAACATGATTAATTGTTATGAGGGTCTTTTGGGAGAAGGAGTCATTCCAATCGCCAATGAGGACGACGCCGTTTCCCTCACCATGTCTATGTTTTCAGACAATGATGAGTTAGCCAGCTTAGTTGCTGAGCTTCTTGATGCTGATCGCCTTATTATTCTATCTGATACAGATGGCTTATACACTGGTCATCCTGATGATGAAGATTCAGAAAAATTAAGTATTGTAAAAACCAACCAGAATGTAGAACGCTATGTCTGCGCCTCTAACAAAAAAGAAGGCGAAGGTCGCGGTGGAATGGCTTCAAAACTAAAAATAGCCAAAGGCACTGCCCGTAAAGACATTCCAACCTATATCGCTAATGGCAAACGCGAAAATGTCATTGTAGATATTATTAACAATAAACCCGTAGGCACCAAATTTATTAATGCCTAACAAAACAGAACTATGCAATTATTAAATACAACACTAAAAAATAACGTATTACAAACCATGGCAGAGATTTTAGATCGCGAACGCGACGCTATTATTTCTGCTAATAAAAAAGATTTAGATGCTTTTCAATTAGAAGACCATGCATTATTTCAGCGCCTTATAGTCAATGATAAAAAGGTAGATGAGATGATTACTGCTGTTAATGCTGTTCGTGAACAAGACGATCCTGTAGGACGCGAAATCTCTAATCTTACTTTGGCCAATGGGCTCAATGTTGTCAATAGCACAGCACCTTTTGGAACAATTCTTATTATATATGAATCGCGACCAGACGTGACTATTGAAGCCGCAGTACTAGCTTTTAAAGCTAACAACAAGATTTTACTAAAGGGAGGGAAAGAGGCTTATCACAGTAATGTTATTTTAGAACAATGTTGGCACGAAGCTTTAACGACCCATGGTTTGTCTAAAGCATGGATTAAGTTATTGCACCTTAAACGTGAAGAAACCCAAGCGTTTTTAAAAAACCCTTCAGAACCTTTAGACCTTATCGTACCCAGAGGAGGAGAGCGTCTTATTAATTTTGTAAAAACACATGCCACTTGTGCGGTTTTAGTAAGTGGCAGAGGTAATAATTTTTTGTATGTCTCAGAACATGCCGATTGGAGCAAGGCCGTTAATGTGATAATCAATGCTAAAACCCATAAAATTTCAGGATGCAATGCCTTAGACAAAGTATTAATTAACAAAAACCTACCTGAATATCATTTAAAGCTCAAAATGTTACAGCAAAAGCTAGAACAGCATGATGTAGAACTTATCGTAGACCCCAAAGTCTCCAATGTGTTGTCTGAACAAGAGGTCATTTCAGATACTTCGATATGGAAAGAGGAATTTCTAGCCCTTAAACTACTTATAGGAGAAGTTAATTCATTAGATGAAGCTGTTAATCTTATCAACACCCATTCTGGCAAACATTCGGCAGCAATCATAACCGAAAATCAAGATGAAGCACTTAAGTTTATGCAACAGGTAGATAGTGCAGCCGTTTACCATAATGCATCCACACGTTTTACCGATGGAGGACAGATGGGAGTTGGTGCTGAACTCGCCATAAGTACCGATAAGCTTCACCACAGAGGTCCCTTAGGCTTAAACCAATTGGTAACCAATAAATATTATGTATTTGGCGATGGTCATGTACGTGTTTAGACCTCTTGAGATTTACTAAACACAACGATAATTTGATTTTTTGATTGAAAATCGTTATATTTTAGGCTATGATTACACAAGACAAAAATAAATACACAGAAGAATTAAGTCAATCGATTTCCTATCTCGAGAGTTTGGGCTATTCAAAAATAAAAGCAGATTTAGAAGGCTATGAATCACCAAAATCTTACTTAAAAAAAGGAAGCGAAATTGAAATCACACCAGACATTGTTGCAGAAAAAGAAGGACGCAAACACATCTTTGATTTAAGCCTTAAATCTCAAAAACCAAGATTGCTTAAATCCAAATGGCTTTTTCTCAATACTTTGAGCCAATTAAAGTCTTATAGATTCCGTTTAATAACAACAAAAGGACATTATAAGTTCACCAACGAAACTGTTGACGATATTAACCTCAATACTGTTAAACTCATTAAAATTTAATTTTTTTTATAAACTCTGTAACATTTTAGTGCTTTATTACGTATAATAGAAAGCAACAACGATGTTGTAAATTGCACAAATCATAAAAAAGTAAATGAGACAGCTTAAAATTACCAAGCAGGTTACCAACAGAGAAACCGCATCATTAGACAAATACCTACAAGAAATTGGTAAGGTCGACTTAATTACAGCAGACGAAGAAGTAGAATTAGCACAGCGCATTAAAGCTGGCGACCAAGTCGCTTTAGAGAAATTAACAAAAGCTAATTTACGTTTCGTTGTATCTGTAGCAAAACAATACCAAAACCAAGGTCTAACATTACCAGACTTAATTAACGAAGGTAATTTAGGTTTAATAAAAGCTGCACAGCGTTTTGATGAAACACGTGGATTTAAGTTTATATCTTATGCCGTATGGTGGATTCGTCAATCTATTTTACAAGCATTAGCAGAACAATCGCGTATTGTACGTTTACCGTTAAACAAGATTGGTTCTATAAATAAAATCAACAAGACCTTTGCGTTTTTAGAGCAAAGCCATGAACGTCCTCCATCTGCTGAGGAAATTGCTAAGGAATTAGACATGACGATTAACGATGTTAAGGAGTCTATGAAAAATTCTGGTCGTCACGTTAGTATGGATGCTCCATTAGTTGAAGGTGAAGATTCTAATTTATACGATGTATTACGCAGTGGAGAATCACCAAATCCAGATAAGGATTTATTACACGAATCTCTAAGAACTGAGATTGAGCGTGCTCTTGAGACTTTGACACCTCGTGAAGCCGATGTTATTCGTTTATATTTTGGGCTTGGGAACCAACACCCAATGACCTTAGAGGAAATTGGTGAAACTTTTGACTTAACTCGTGAGCGTGTAAGACAGATTAAAGAAAAAGCTATTCGTAGATTAAAACATACGTCTAGAAGTAAAATATTAAAGACCTATCTCGGTTAACTTTTGAAACAGAATACTTTAGCCATAATTATTCAAAATAATTATAAAAGTATTTAGAGTTAAAATGATATAAAGGTTTGATTAGGCTTGGTTTTTTGTATATTTAAACACCAACTTAATAAAGATAACAACAGTTACAAAACATAACTGTTCGTTTTTTGATTGATGAAAGAACCCACGGCTGATTACCGTGGGTTCACTTTTTATAATATCTTATTAACTCCAAACCTTAATAAACTTCAATTTTATATAACTTTGCCAAAACTTTTAATGACCCTATTCAATGACTAAAAAATTTATAGCACCCTCAATGTTAGCCGCTGATTTTGGCAACTTACAACGTGATACCGAAATGGTTAACAACAGCGATGCCGATTGGTTTCATATTGATGTGATGGATGGTCATTTTGTACCTAATATTTCATATGGAATGCCTGTAATAGCAGCCATAAAAAAGCATGCTACCAAACCGTTGGACGTACATTTAATGATTGAAAAACCAGAACGTTACATAGAAGAATTTGCTAAAGTAGGAGCAGACATCATAACTGTTCATTACGAATC
>JASBSE010000213.1 GCA_030149115.1 Winogradskyella sp.
CGGATTCGAACCGCTGTAGATGGTGTTGCAGACCACTGCCTAGCCACTCGGCCACGACACCTTATTGCGAGGGCAAATATATAAATTAATAATGTTTTACCCTATAGAGGTCTAATTTTTTCGTTTTTCAGAAAGTTTTATCGTTACCATTTCAACATCTCCACCTATAGGTGGATTAATTTTACTAACAGAAACAATAACTTTTAAAACAAGTTTATCCTCGTTAAGTATTCTATCTATAATACGTTGCGCAACGGTTTCAAGCAGTTTTGATGGTTTAGCCATTTCTTCTCTAACCACTTTATTTAAAAATACATAATCTACCGTATCCTTTAATTCATCCGTTTCAGCAGAAGTTTTAAGATCAGCTTTAACTTCTAAATCTACACGGTAATCACTACCAATAGCAGTTTCTTCTTTTAAACAACCATGGTTAGCAAAAACACGGATATTTTCAACTTTTATTATTCCCATGCTGCAAAGATAAACCTTCTGTCATTCCTGCGAAGGCAGGAATCTTTAATTCGTAAAAAAGTCAAAAATATTACTCATAGCACTGGTTTTAGCCTTAAAAAACTCTGTATAAGTACATTTTTTGCAAGTTACAGAGGTAAACTTTTTATTTTGAACATCAAAGATTTTTGACAGAGTTCCGCCTGTGGCTCTCATTTCACCAAGTTCATAAGTTGTGTTATCGCATTTTGGACATTTGTAATTCATTCTATTTAAGTTTTTTTGGTTTATTCTATAAGTAGATAATACTATTTTAATGTTACAAATTATGTAATTTTACACTTTAATTTTTTATAATGTCTGAAGAAACAAAATCACTCAATTTTATTGAGCATATTATAGAAGAAGATTTAGCTAATGGTTTAGAAAAAGATAAGCTACGCTTTCGTTTTCCGCCAGAACCTAATGGCTATTTACATATTGGTCATACCAAAGCTATTGGTATTAGTTTTGGCTTAGGACTAAAGTACAATGCGCCTGTTAACCTTAGATTTGACGATACTAACCCAGCAAAAGAAGAGCAAGAATACGTAGATGCTATTAAAAAAGATGTGGCTTGGTTAGGGTATGAATGGGAAAACGAGCTGTATTCTTCAGATTATTTTCAGCAGTTATACGATTGGGCTGTACAATTGATTAAAGACGGAAAAGCGTATGTAGATAGTCAATCTTCTGAAGCGATGGCAGAACAAAAAGGAACACCAACACAACCTGGTGTAGATGGTCCTTATCGTAACCGATCTGTAGAAGAAAATTTAGACCTTTTTGAACGCATGAAAAATGGCGAATTCAACGAAGGTGAACATATTTTACGTGCAAAAATAGACATGCA
>JASBSE010000224.1 GCA_030149115.1 Winogradskyella sp.
AAAATATCCAATTCTGCATTTTGCAGTTGGTAAAGTCCAAATTTAAACAGTTCTTTGTGTTTTAAAATTCATGAGTTTAGTTCGTTTAAATATAAAAGGTATTTCCTACAGCCAAACACAAAATGGCGCGTATGCCTTAATCCTTAATGAAGTTGATGGAGACAGAAAACTTCCTATTGTTATTGGTGCTTTTGAAGCACAATCTATTGCTATTGCATTAGAAAAAGAGATTCGTCCTCCAAGACCATTAACTCATGATTTATTCAAAAATTTTGCCGATAGATTTGATATTGTTGTAAAGCAAGTAATCATTCACAAGTTAGTTGATGGTGTCTTCTACTCTAGTCTTATTTGTGAGCGCGACAAAATTGAAGAAATCATAGATGCCAGAACAAGCGATGCCATTGCTTTAGCATTACGTTTTCAGGCACCTATATTCACATATAAAAACATTTTAGACAAAGCAGGTATCTACCTTAAAGTAAATCCTAAAAAAGAGGACGAAGAACAAGACAGTATACTTGTAGATGATCTTATTGCAGAAGAAATTGAAAATGCTGTTGCCGACCAAGAAGGCTATAAAGACAAATCTCTAGAAGAATTAAATAGCCTTTTAGAAGAAGCTGTAAATAACGAAGACTACGAAAAGGCAGCAAAAATAAGAGACGAAATTTCTAAGCGCTAACTAACACTTCTTTTTATGAATCATTTTTTCAAGGCCCTTATTGCTATATTTATTGGAATTTCGTCAATTACAGCACAAGAGCTAGAAAAAACATGGCAATTTACCTCAATTGAAAACAACCAAACGAATGAGTCACTGCCTATTACTGATTCTGATGTTTTAAAATTTAAAGATGGAGACTTTACTTATAAAGTAATAAGCAAAGATAGTCTTAAAGCATCTGGTCATTACACATTCCAAAATAATCTTTTAGTTTTTTATTACAACACACCAAAAGATACCATCAGAAAATATAAAGTTCGTGAGTTCACAGATTC
>JASBSE010000248.1 GCA_030149115.1 Winogradskyella sp.
ACGAACAATTGCAGGAACTCAATTTAAAATTGAATTTAAAATCATAAATATTAAATCCTGCTTCTTGCAGGATTTTTTGTTAGATTTAAACTATGCCAACTAAGTCCAACTTATTAAAACGATTACTCATTTGGAGATACAAGCATGTCTCCGAAAAAAACTTTGTCTTTTTACTAAGTCTCATCATTGGTTTGTTAGCTGGACTCATTTCGGTTTTCATTAAAAATATCACTTTTGCGATTGAAGCTATTTTTGAAAAAGGAGTTATTCTTTCAGAAAATAGTATCTATTTTATTTTACCAATTGTCGGTTTGTTTTTGGTGTATTTGTTTGTAAAGTATATTTCAAAAAAACCTAGCGAGCATGCCATACCTTCTATTCTATTTGCCCTATCAAAAAGAGATGGTATCATTGATAAGAAGAAAATTTATTATCCATTAATCACAGCTCCACTAACCGTAGGTTTTGGTGGTTCGGTTGGTTTGTTAGGACCTGCAATTGCTTCGGCATCTGCATTAAGTTCTAACTTTAGTCGCTTATTACATATTGATAGAAAAACCAGAAGTTTATTAATTGCCTGTGCTGCTGCAGGCGCTATTGCATCTATTTTTAAGTCACCTGTTGCTGCAATTATTTTTGCAATTGAAGTATTTAGTTTAGACTTAACTTTTGCTTCGTTATTGCCTTTGTTAATCGCATCTGTTTCTTCGGTAATAACCTCGTATTTCTTTCTAGGAGATAGTGTCTTATTTGACTTTAGCGTTTCAGACAAGTTTGCCATAAAAGACACATTGTTTTATATTCTTTTAGGCATTGGTACTGGAGTTGCTTCTATCTATTTTTCTAAAATCTATTTTGGAGTCACTTCTTTATTCAACCGTTTAAAATCCCCAACACAAAAACTAATTATTGGTGGTTTAGCCATTGGAGTAATGCTCTTTTTTATTCCACCACTTTATGGTGAAGGTTTTGGTTTTATAAATAACCTTTTGCTCGGCAATGACATTGAAGCATTAGGCAAAACACCTTTTGATGAACACCTAGACAATATCTGGATTGTGATTGCACTTCTTTTTGGAATTACCATTTTTAAAGCCATAGCCATGACAACCACCTTTGCAGCAGGTGGAACTGGCGGAATTATTATCCCAACATTAGTAATGGGAAGTGCTTTAGGAAATGTGGTTGCAAAAGTGATTAATCATTGTGGCTTAGGTTTTAACGTTTCAGAAGCTAACTTCACCTTAATTGGCATGGCAGGTCTTATCGCAGGTGTGCTGCATGCTCCATTAA
Source organism: Winogradskyella sp. (assembly GCA_030149115.1). Classification (GTDB taxonomy): domain Bacteria; phylum Bacteroidota; class Bacteroidia; order Flavobacteriales; family Flavobacteriaceae; genus Winogradskyella. The sequence goes on from JASBSE010000248.1 coordinate 1,294, forward strand.
CTGCTATTTTCTTAATTGCCGAAATCACAGGGGGCTATCAACTCTTTGTGCCTTTAATGATAACTGCCTCTATGTCTTTTATCATTAATAAAAATGGTTTAGACCATACTATTTACACCAAAGAATTATTAGAAAAAGGTGCGCTTCTTACTCAAAACAAAGACAAAAGCGTTCTTACCTTAATGAAGCTCGATTCTGTTATTGAGCAAAATTTTGTAGAATTACATCCAGACATGACACTTGGAGATATGTTGAAAAATGGAGTTTCAAAATCTAACCGAAACCTATTTCCCGTTACAGATAGCGAACGGAATTTTATCGGTATCATTCTATTAGATAATATTAGGTCTGTAATGTTCGACCAGTCACTTTATAACTCTACAACTGTTGAAACTTTTATGCAAAAACCGCCAGAGATCATTTATTACGAAGAGGACTCCATGGAGAAAGTAATGAAAAAATTTCAGCAATCTAGAGCCTGGAATTTACCAGTCGTAAAAGACAATAAATATTTCGGTTTTGTTTCAAAGTCTAAACTTTTAACAGCGTATCGTAACGAATTGATTAATTTTACATCTTAGAATATAATTGATGAAACCTATTCATATTGTAACACTTATTGCATTTATTACCTCTGTAGGAAGTATCGTTTGTGGACTAGTTTTAGATACAAATTACACCGAAAAGCTCATTGGGTTTGGTGTATTGGGTTTATTTTTCGTCGTATTTCCTTTATTCTCTTACTACAGATGGAAAGGAAAAGATGCTAAAGACTATATGCTTACCAAGGAAAATCTTGAAAAGATGCGCGAAAATCAAAGGGAAAACAAGTACTGATATAAGTTATTAATTTTCAATATTTTAAAATAAAACGATTTATTAACCTTACGTGTTAGTTAATACATTACATTTGTGTTTTAATTTTTTATTTATTTATAATGACTGGAACAGTTAAATTTTTCAATGATTCAAAAGGATTTGGATTTATTACAAACGACGAAACGGGAAAAGACATTTTCGTTCACGTATCAAACCTTAATGGCGTAGAGTTACGCGAAGGTGACAATGTAGAGTACACAGAAGAAGAAGGCAGAAAAGGAATGGTTGCTGCTAATGTAAGCGTTCTTTAAGAGATATACTTTATTTTTAGTTCAACGCTCAACCTTTGGTTGGGCGTTTTTTTTTATTCAAAAACTATTGGTAATTCGCTCTTAGGTACTTTAACAATATAATAAGGTTGTGTCATAACAGAAGTTGCTATGCCATCTGGAGATTTCCGTAACACCTTAACCAAAAACTTATCCTTAGTTTCTTGAATAACCAGATTTAGGCTATGTCCACCTGAATTCTTTATCTCATCAAAAACAGCAATTACAGTATACTCAGAAAAGTCAATATCTGTTTCTATAAAACTATCAGAAACCTTATTGACAGCATTCATTTTATTAAGCAAGTCTTTCCATTCTTCAGGAGATGTAACAATTAAATTCTGTTTCTCTATACCTTCTGAACCAGAACCATACAAATTACCTTTTCCTATAAGAACAATAGCTTCTTTTGTCATTTTTGCTTTATTTTCTGAGGACTTACAGTTTAATGCAAACAGTAAGATTACGATTCCTAATAACTTATGCATTTTTATTTGTGTTTAATTCAAATTACGTTTTTCAATAAAAAATCGCTTCATTAATTCTGAAGCCTCATCTGCTAAAACTCCACCGACCACTTTTGTTTTGGGATGCAACTTTGTTCCCATAGTCATAAATCCACGTTGCTCATCTGAAGCTCCATAAACTATTTTTGCAATTTGGCTCCAGTATAATGCACCTGCACACATTTGGCAAGGCTCTAACGTTACATACAAGGTGCATTTGGTTAAGTATTTTCCACCTAAAAAATTGGCTGCAGCCGTTATGGCTTGCATTTCGGCATGCGCAGTAACATCGTTTAAAAGTTCTGTAAGATTATGTGTTCTCGCAATTATACGGTCTTCTACAACAATTACTGCACCAACAGGAATTTCGCCTTTTTCATAAGCAACCTCAGCTTCCTGAAGCGCTTTTTTCATAAAATAAGTATCGTCAAATGGCTGTATCATTATTGTAAAAATACAATTTCAAAATTACTAGATTCTATTACGGCAAGAATTTTGATGAAATAATGGAAAGCTATTAATTATGAGTACGTACTATTCTATTTCCATCCCAAAACCATGCCATGAAGATTGGTCTAAAATGACACCAAACGAAAAGGGTCGATTTTGTACATCGTGTACTAAAACCGTTGTGGATTTTACAAAAATGAGTCCTGACGCTATTCAGGATTACTTGCACAACAATAAAGACCAACGTATTTGTGGACATATAAAGCAAAGTCAATTAGATAGCATTAACTTAAGAATTCCTGAAGCTGTCATTCATCAAAACCAGAGTTTTCATCGTTTGTTTCTGTTAGCGCTTTTAATTTCTATGGGAATGACCTTGTTTAGTTGTGAAGATGAAAATGGACAAAAAAAGAAAATTGAAAGCATAGAAGTTGTAGAAACTAAGACAAAAGTTATTGATACGTTACTCAACCACAATGAGAAAAAAGAGATAAAGCAAGATCCTCTTATCAAAAAAGATAAATCTTCAAAAACTGAAATAAAGAATCCTCAAGTTGAAGGTATGATGATTATTGAAACTGTAGGAGATATTGTGATACAACCAAGTGACACAACAGATGTAGCCTTACGTGATATTGAAGTTGTTGATCCAGATGAGATAAATACTGTGGAAGGTGAAATTTCAACACAATGCAATAATTCTACAAAGGATGATGACATAATCTTTGGACTATTTATCATTGAGCAACCACCAGAATTTTTGGATACTCCTAAACAATTAAGCACTAAAGAAAAGAAAGCGTATCTCACAGATCGCATACAAGAAATTGTAAAAGAGAATTTTAATAAAAATATTGGAGATAGTCTTGGTTTAAAAGGTAAACAAAGAATCTTTACACAATTTAAAATTAACGAAACTGGAGAAGTAGAAAATATAAAAGTCAGAGCTCCTCATCCTCTTTTTGAGGCAGAAGCCAAACGCGTTATAAATTTATTACCAAAATTTAAACCAGGAAACCAAAGAGGTAAGGCAATTTCTATGGTCTATAATCTGCCTATAACTTTTGTTATTGATGACTAGAAAAACTCGTATTTTTGCTTGGTGCAAAATTCACTTTTAAAACATATCAACTTACCTGAAGACTTACGCCAAATTAAAGCCAAGGACTTGCCTCAAGTGGCTATAGAGCTACGTGAATTCATCATAAACATTGTGGCGACAAAAGAAGGGCATCTTGGTGCCAGTTTAGGTGTTATAGAATTGACCATTGCATTACATTACGTCTTTAACACACCTGAAGATTTATTGATTTGGGATGTTGGTCACCAAGCCTATGGTCACAAAATTTTAACTGGGCGAAAAGATAGTTTCGAAACCAACAGACAACTAAACGGCATTAGTGGTTTCCCAAAACGTAGCGAAAGCATTTACGATACTTTTGGTGTAGGACACTCTTCTACTTCAATTTCGGCTGCATTAGGAATGGCAATTGCCTCGCAACTAAAAGGTGAAGACAAACATCATATTGCAGTTATTGGAGACGCTTCAATTGCCAGTGGAATGGCCTTTGAAGGTCTTAACCATGCTGGAGTTACAGATGCAAATCTACTAGTTATTCTTAATGATAATGCTATTGGTATAGACCCTAGCGTTGGCGCATTAAAACAGTATTTAACTAATGTAAAAAAAGGCACTCAAAAGCAAGATAACATTTTTGAAGCCTTAAATTTTAACTATTCTGGTCCAATTGATGGTCATGATTTACCATTGTTAATTTCTGAACTAGAAAGATTAAAGACTGTAAAAGGTCCAAAGTTTTTGCACGTTATTACCACTAAAGGTAAAGGCTTAAAACAAGCTGAGAAAGACCAAGTTAAGTACCATGCACCTGGTAAATTTGATGCAGAAACGGGTGAACTTATTGCAAAATCTAGTACTATTGAGCCACCAAAATATCAAGATGTTTTTGGTGAAACCATTGTAGAACTTGCCAAAACCAACGAAAAAATTATTGGTATCACACCAGCGATGCCAACAGGTAGCTCCTTAAAATATATGATGGCTGTTTTTCCTGATCGTGCTTTTGATGTTGGTATCGCAGAACAACATGCTGTGACTCTGGCTGCTGGTATGGCTACACAAGGATTAATTCCGTTTTGTAATATCTACTCTACCTTTTTACAACGTGCTTACGATCAGATTATTCATGATGTAGCGTTGCAAAACTTGCCTGTTATCTTTTGTTTGGATAGAGCTGGCTTGGTGGGAGAAGATGGAGCAACACATCACGGTGTTTTTGATATAGCATACCTTAACTGTATTCCTAACTTAGTAATTTTTGCACCAAGAGACGCTATAGCGTTACGCAACATAATGTATACTGTTCAATTAGGAATAGATTTTCCAATTGCCATAAGATACCCACGTGGCAGAGGTTATCTTTTAGATTGGAAAAAACCGTTTGAAAATATTGAAATAGGAAAAGGCGAATGCCTTAAACAAGGTACAGATTTAGCCTTTTTATCAATTGGTACTATGTCAAAAAATGTTGAAGATGCTATTATCAACTTAGACGTTTCGCATTACGACATGCAATTTATAAAACCACTTGATGAAGGGTTATTACACGAAATTTTTAAAACACACAAAATCATTGTCGCTATAGAAGACGGAACAATTGTAGGAGGTTTTGGAAGTTCAATTTTAGCCTTTGCTAATTCGCATAACTATAAGCAACACATTGAAGTTTTAGGTATTGCAGATGAATTTATTGAGCAAGGCACAATACTCCAACTGCAGCAATTACAAGAACTAGATTCTGCTTCGATTGCAAAGAAAATTGAAGATTTACTCACTATCCTCCACGATAGCTAACTCAGTATTGCCTTCAATTTGTTCAATTAGAACAGTGTCTTTTTCTACAGGTTGATTTTGAACGTTAGAAATATCGTCTAGCATTAATAGGCAAGTCAGTACTACTACAAAAATGACTAAGCCTCCGAGTATATTATTTCTCATAAGTAGGTTTTTTGGGGCTAATTATGCAATAAATTAAAATAATTATCCGTTAAAAACCAAATTTATTCGA
>JASBSE010000588.1 GCA_030149115.1 Winogradskyella sp.
ATTCATGAAAATTGAGACCATTAATAATAGAGAAGCTGCAATACCAGTAACATAATAAAACACTTTTCTTGTATTTAGTTTTATTACAGGCTTTTCCTTTATCTTATTTAAGATTTTACCATCTAATGATTCAAAATAATCTTTAGGTATGGTAAAGCCAGAATCATTAACACCTTCATTGGTTTCTTTCTCATTTAAACGCTCAAAGAGTTTGTCTTCAAAAGATTGAAAATAGTTATCTGGTGTTTTAAAACCATTAGAATTGATGTTATGTAATTTTTCTTTTTTCATTTCTACTTTGACTTCAAAATAATAAAATGGTTTAATCTGAAGTTAAAAAGCTTTCTATTTTTTTTACTGCTATATGATATGAGGCCTTAAGGGCTCCTTCACTTGTCTCTAATATTTCGGACATTTCTTTATATTTCATATCATCAAAATACTTCATATTAAAAACAAGTTGCTGTTTTTGAGGAAGTGATGCTATAGCTTTTTGTAACTTTAGCTGAATGTCATCACCTTCAAAATAAACATCTGCAGCCAGATTATTTATGGCTAAATTTTGATGCTCTTCGTTGGTAATTTGTAATCTCTTAGCATTTCTGTTTATATGTGTTATAGATTCGTTTGTAGCAATACGATATAGCCAAGAGTATAATTTGCTGTCTCCTTTAAATTTGTCAATGCTTCGGTATACCTTTATGAAGGTATTTTGTAAAACATCATCTGCATCGTCGTGAGAAATCACAATCTTACGGATGTGCCAATATAAACGCTCTTTATAGAGACTTAGAAGTTCTCTAAAAGCCGTTTCTTTAGATTTAGGATCTTGAAGACGTAGTATGAAATCCGTTTCGTTTGTCAAGCAAGTTATTTTAGTATTTAGACCATTGAAGTTAGCAAAAGTTTAATGCCGAAAAAATTAATTTCACCTTGTGTTTTTAAGTAACTGATTAACAGTATTTTAATTTTATTAGTATCGATAAAATGCAAAAAAACACGATAAAAAGCATTTTTTTCTTGTTTTGTAGATTTATTTGTCATATGTTTGACACAGCTTAACCTATTAATCGTTATCAGTTTCCCCAAATCTGGTAACAATAATGAAAAGGATGCATTAAATATGCATCCTTTTTTAATGGTATTGATTCTTCTATTTAGCTGATGTTTTTGTTGTTACCACGATTAAATTTTTAGAATGTTTCTAAAAAATCGTACATTGTTCTGTTCTATTTCAGAAGATTTTATGCAATGAAAATTTATTCCCTACTGTTTTCACTTTTTTTTTCTACCTATATTTTTTCTCAGGTAGGAGTAGGTACAACCGAACCAAAAAGCACATTGGATATTAATGGTAATTTATCTGTTAAAGTTGTTAGCTTAACAGGAAATAGTACAGGTAACCAGTCAAATGCAGGTACTACTGTAGAAATAGATGATGGAGTTTATATTTCAGTTAATCCTCAAGTTCAAGACGATACTTTTGAATTGCCTGATCCTTCAGAAGTTCCTGGGCGAATATATTTTATCAGAAATGTGAATCCTACAAATACAGTGACAGCAAAGATAGTTACAGATACAGGTCAATTTTTTTCTTCAGGTAGTACTACCAGTGGTTCAAATGAGATATACCTATATGAAAGTGGAAGTGATTTACGTAAAAGTGTTATCGTGATTAGTGATGGAGCTAACTGGACCTATTTTTTTGGTTTGCTTTAGTATAACTAGAAGCTAATAGCTAATCAAAACTTTGCATCGCAACAAGTTTCTTATAAGCACCATTTTTAGCTAATAGCTCAGCATGTGTTCCTTGCTCCACGATTTCCCCCTTTTGCATTACTACAATTAAGTCTGCATTTTGAATTGTAGACAGTCTATGCGCAATAACAATTGAGGTTCTGTTTTTCATCATATTTTCCAGAGCATCTTGTACTAGGCGTTCGCTTTCTGTATCTAATGCAGAGGTTGCTTCATCTAAAATCATTATTGGTGGATTCTTTAATACAGCTCTGGCTATACTAATACGTTGTTTTTGTCCACCAGATAATTTATTACCAGAATCTCCAATATTTGTATTAATACCTAGAGGTAATTCTTTTACAAATTCCCAAGCATTAGCAATTTTTAAGGCATCAATTATCTCATCATCTGTAGCATCTTCTTTACCTAATAACACATTGTTTTTGATTGTATCATTAAATAAAATTGAATCTTGGGTCACAAGTCCCATTAAGTTGCGTAAAGAATGTTTTGTAAGACCCTTTATGTTTTCTCCGTCAATAGAAATACTTCCTTCGTTAACATCATAAAAACG
>JASBSE010000589.1 GCA_030149115.1 Winogradskyella sp.
TCAAAACTTACGGAACTACCATCGGTTGCTGTTACTGTTCCTGTGCTTCCACTTGTTACAGAGCCTACAACTGTAGCTTCTAGCATCATTATGGTAATTTTATTTGTTCCGTTAGATGGTACAACACTACGTGAAGCGTGAATATATCCGGCTTTTTCAGCTTTTATATAACCAAAACGTTGCTTAACCGTAGCTCCGTTAATCATAAAAACACCATTGCTGTCTGTTGTTGCTGTTTCGTTACCGATAGTAATTGTAGCTCCTTCAATAGGATTACGGTTTTTATCGATAACGGTACCTAAAAAGTCACGAGAGATTTCATTGCCAAAATATTCAGAAAAGGTATCAGGAATATTTTCTTGTGGGTTATTATTGCCAGAAGGGCCATCATCTTTTTGACATGATGTTACCGCGATTAAAGACAATAAAAGTATTAAAATAAGATTTGGGAAGTTTTTAATTCTTTTCATAGTGAATTGATTTAGTTAAAAGTAAGTCTTCAAAAAAGACACTGTGTATATAAAACAGTTATAGGATTAAAAACCCTACCCAATCGTTAAAACAAAAAAAAACTCTGACTATATAATAATCAGAGCTTTAGGTTTTTAGATTTATTGTTATTACAAACCAAAAGCGGCTTTGACTTTATCTAAATAATCTAATTTTTCCCATGTAAATAACTCTACTTCTAGAGTTTTTGGTTCACCATTTGGTTGTTGAAAGGTTTTAGTAACGACTTCATTGTGTCTTCCCATATGACCATAAGCAGCAGTTTCACTATACATTGGTTGACGAAGCTTTAAACGCTCTTCAATAGCTGCTGGTCGCATATCAAAGATTTCAGAAACTTTTTTAGCAATTTCTCCATCTGTAAGATTGAATGGACAAGTGCCATAAGTATCAATAAAAATCCCCATTGGTTCTACAACACCAATAGCGTAAGATACTTGCACCAAAACTTCGTCGCAAACACCTGCAGCAACTAAATTTTTAGCAATATGTCTGGTAGCATAAGCAGCACTTCGGTCTACTTTACTTGGGTCTTTACCAGAAAATGCACCACCACCATGTGCGCCTTTTCCTCCGTATGTGTCTACTATGATTTTTCTACCTGTTAGGCCTGTGTCTCCGTGTGGTCCTCCAATTACAAATTTTCCGGTTGGATTGATGTGATATTTAATATCATCTGTAAATAATGGTTTAATATGGTCTGGCACTTTTGCTACAACACGTGGTATTAAAATCTCAACAATATCTTTTCTGATTTTTGC
>JASBSE010000273.1 GCA_030149115.1 Winogradskyella sp.
TCGTGTTATTGATAAGGAATTGGCTGCCAATGGTAACCAAACAATAGAATTTTCAACCTTTGGCGAACCAGGCACCAACTATGCAACGGTAGAATTTTCAACCTTGCCACCAATGGATTTTTCTAAGCGTATGGCATATCTCATTCGTTATCCTTATGGCTGTGTTGAGCAAACCACTTCTAGTGTATTTCCGCAGTTGTACTTAACGGATATTTTCGACCTAACGGACAAAAAGAAAAAGGAAGTACAACAAAATATTGAAAATGGTATTCGTCGTTTGGGTACATTCCAAAATCCTGATGGTGGATTAGGGTATTGGCGAGGCGAGCGAACCGCAAGTGATTGGGGAACGAGTTACGCAGGACATTTTTTGATTGAAGCCGAAAAGAAAGGCTTTGTTTTACCATTGAGTTTTAAGAGCAACTGGATTGCCTATCAACGTCAAGCAGCTCGCAACTGGCGACCAAGTTACAGACACTACCATAGTGACCTAACGCAAGCCTACAGGTTGTACACCTTGGCATTGGCAGGAAGTCCAGATTTAGCAAGTATGAACCGATTACGTGAGTTTGATGAGATTTCGAATGATGCTAAATGGCGATTGGCTGCGGCTTATGCCTTGGCAGGTCAAAAAGAAGCTAGCCAAGCAATAGCAAAAACAGCAAATATTGATTTTCAGCCTATCAATTCTGATAATTATACCTATGGTTCGTTACACAGAAACAGAGCAATGGCTTTGGAAGCTATGCTGCTTACGAACGATTCTAAAAAAGTAGAATTGGCTAAAAGCATTGCAAAATCGCTATCTAGTGATAGATGGATGAGCACGCAAACCACAGCCTATAGCTTACTGGCAATGGGTAAACTTATTGTTGAAAATGGCGGAAAAGATTTAAAACTAAGCTATTCCATAAACGGAAAATCGGAAACGATTGATACTAAAAATGGTATTGCACAACGTAACATTCCTGTGAATGATGGTGCAAATCAAATCACAGTGAATAATAGCAGAGATAATGTGGTTTATGTTAGAATTTTAAATTCTGGAAAACTGAAATTAGGCGAAGAACTGCCTGTGCAACGTGGTTTTTCAATTTCAACAGTCTATAAAGATTTACAAGGCAACATAATTGATGTTCGCAAATTACAGCAAGGTCAAGATTTTGTAGCAACGGTAAGTATTTCTAACCTTACGAGTGATTATGTAAACGATGTGGCGCTCACTCAGATTTTCCCATCAGGTTGGGATATTGTAAACACACGCTTTACTGATTTTGGAGACACAACGGTAAGCCAAGCCAGATATACAGACATTAGAGACGACCGTGTCAACTTCTTCTTTGATATGGACAGAAGCGGAACACGTGGTACAAAGACATTTACAGTAATGCTCAACGCCTCGTATTTAGGCACCTATTATTTACCCGGTGCACAAGCCGAAGCAATGTACGATAATGACGATTATTTAGTACGCAACAAAGGGCAATGGGTTACTGTTGAGAAATAACCGAACGAGAACTGTCATTGCGAGGAATGAGGTACGAATGAGGTGGCAATCTCATTAAATTAAGAATTAACAACAAACAGATTGCCACATCACGCCAAAAAAGCGTGATTCGCAATGACAAAAACAAAGCTAAACTACTTGTCGTCCGGAAGACAAGAATCCAAAGAGAACAAACCGCTAAAATGTTCAATTTAAAACTTAGAAAAAATGAAAAATTTAAAAATGATTTTAGCGATTGGATTTGTATTCAACATCCTAGTAGTATCAGCGCAACAAAACGCTTATGTATCGGCAGAAAGCGGATTGTCTCTGAGAGATCAGCCTGATGTTAGCGGCAAAATGCTAACAAAATTAGCCTATGGTGAAGCCATTGGTGTGTTAGAAAAAACCAATAAACAATTGGTTGTACTCGATGCTGGAGAAAAAGTAAGTGGTGAATGGGTTAAGGTAGAAACCAGAAATCATATTGGATATGTGTTTGATGGGTATTTATCATCAGAAAAAATTGCCAAAACCATTCGTTTGAAATTAAAAGATTTAAACGTTGAAATTAAAAATTTAGCAACGAGTGATTACAAACGTTCGCATGATTTAAACAATAGCGAAAAGGCAACGATCAATGTTGACGCAGACGCAACACCTGAAGGTAAAAACATTATACTAGTAGATAGCGACTATAAGCACGTAAGCTTGTTTCAACGATATGAAAATAGCTTCTCGTTTATGAGTGCAGATTCAAAATGTAACACTAACGAGTGGACACAATTTGATACAGAATGGAAGCCATTAAAGCAATTGAATTCTAATACTTATGAGACTTTGACATACACTGAAAAGGATTGGATTACTTTTATTGAAACAGCAACAAAAGATTTAAAAGATGAT
>JASBSE010000282.1 GCA_030149115.1 Winogradskyella sp.
AGGCTAAAAAGAAAATCAAACCAATGGTATTTTTTCTATCTAGCCTTAATTTCATAGTAATATTATTAAATTGAGAACTGTGTTTCCCACATTATTCCGGATAAATCCCAAAGCAATATGTCAGAACACATGAACTGACAATTAATTATGAGATTCCTACTTTCGCAGGAATCGGTTACCCAACAATATTCACAATCTTACCTGGTACTACAATTACCTTTTTAGGTGTGCGACCTTGTAACTGCTCTTGTGTTTTTTCGTTTGCTAGTACAGTTTTTTCAACCTCATCCTTGCTCATATCTAATGGTAATTCTAACGTGAAACGCATTTTACCATTAAATGAAATCGGATAATTTTTAGAACTCTCTACCAAATGCTTTTCTTCAAATTTTGGAAAAGGTGCTGTTGATATCGATGCTGTATGACCTAGTTGTTCCCATAATTCTTCTGCAATGTGTGGTGCATAAGGTGAAATTAAAACCAATAATGGTTCTAAGATTTCTTTACTTGTACACTTTTGCGCTGTTAACTCGTTTACCGCAATCATAAACGTAGAAACCGACGTATTAAACGAGAAATTCTCGATGTCTTCCTCAACCTTTTTAATGGTTTTATGAAGTGTCTTTAAGTTATCCTTTGTTGGCTCAGCGTCGGTCACTTTAGAGCCATTGTCGTCGTTATACAACTTCCAAAGTTTTTTAAGGAAACCGTGTACACCAGTAATACCAGCAGTATTCCAAGGTTTGTATTGCTCTAATGGTCCAAGAAACATTTCGTACAAACGTAAGCTGTCTGCACCATAATCTTCTACAATATCATCTGGATTAACCACATTGTACTTTGATTTTGACATTTTTTCAACATCTCTCTCAACTACAATTATCTCATCAATAAATTTCGCATGCTTGAACTCAGGTCTCCAACTTCTAAATTTAGAAACATCTAATTCATCTGAAGAATTAACAAAGTTAACATCTACATGAATTTTACTAAACGTAGGTGCATCAGTTCCTGTAACATCAGTTATTCTTTTTAAAGTCTCTTCATACTTTTCTGAATTATGAAAATCATTTACTGTAACTTTAGACAAAAACACATCTTGCCTTTCATTAACTCTATATAAAAAAGCACTAGTTCCCAAAATCATCCCTTGATTAATCAGCTTTTTAAATGGCTCATCAACACCAACAAAACCTCTGTCGTATAAAAACTTTACCCAAAAACGTGAGTACAATAAGTGACCTGTAGCATGCTCGCTACCACCAATATATAAATCTACATTTTCCCAGTACTTTAGGGCGTCTTCTGTAGCAAAGGCTTCATTTCTTTTGGCTTGCTCTTCCATATAACGGAAGAAATACCAAGAGCTTCCTGCCCAGCCTGGCATGGTGTTGAGTTCTAGTGGGTAAATGCCTTTAGATTCTGAAACAAGTTCAGAATGACAAACTGTATTTGTATTAGTGTCCCAAGCCCATACGTCTGCACGTCCTAATGGTGGTTCACCTTCTTCAGTTGGCAAGTATTTTTCAACCTCTGGTAAAGTTAGTGGTAAATGTTTTTCGTCTATCATTTGCGGCATACCATCCTTGTAATACACTGGGAATGGTTCGCCCCAATAACGCTGACGAGAAAACACAGCATCACGCAAACGATAATTGGTTTTTCCTTCACCTTGACCGATTTGCTCTAATTCGAAAATAGCGCG
>JASBSE010000288.1 GCA_030149115.1 Winogradskyella sp.
TAAAGATATTTTACCATCCCGATTAATTTTGAAGTTTGGAAATAAAGAAAAATCTCAAACTATAGTTTTTAATGAAGTTCTAATCACATATAACGATAATGAGATATTAATCTCTAAAGAAGATTTTTTCTGGAACTTTAATCCTAATAAGTTTGTCGATTACGATAGAACAAGCTTTACTGCCACTGTAGCGGAGAAAGATGGTTTTTCTGATCCGTTTTTCGTATCAAGAATAACTTTAGAGGACAAAATGCATTTAGAGCTACCTTAATTTCTATGGAATAAACATCTTTTAATGAGACTTAAAATAACAAGTCAAATACAAAAACTTCTAGATAATTATGATTTAGAAAAGTTAATAAAAAATTCTGGAAGTGTTTTTTTTAGAAGGATTTTAGGTATGGCATTAAGCTTTGTTTGGGTTTTCGCCATTACAAACCTTTTCGGACCTAAAGTATATGGTCTTGTATCTATTAGTCAAGTTTTAATTAGTTTTTTAGGTGTTTTTTTTTGTTTAGGTGTTGATACTGCTTTAATTAAATTAGGCTCAATGACAAAGCATTATTCTAACGGCATGAGTCATTCTACTTTTTTAAGAAAATCGATAAACATAGTTTTAATTTCATCAGTCTTATGTACAATTACTGTTTTCTTTTTTAAAAATAGTTTAACTGTTCATGTATTTAAAAAAGAAGAGCTATCTAACTACCTAATATGGTTAAGCGTATTATCTTTTTTGTTTTTATTTCACAAGGCATTCACAAGCTTTTTAACTGTTGAGGGAAGGTTTAATCGATATGGTAATTTTTACTTCTTATATCCCAATATAGGTGTTCTACTGTTTGTTTTACTTTGCTATTATTTTAAATGGCCTCCATACTTTATAATAATTGGATATATTTTATCTTATGGTATTTTTGGGGTAATTCAGCTAGTATCTTTAATTAAAATTCCTTTAAAAAAAGGAATTAGTATAGGCTATAATGAAATTTTAAAACTATCTACACCAATGATGATTAGTTCATCTTTTTTATTTATATCTAGTTGGACTGATGTGTTAATGTTGGGCGCAATGGTAAGTGAAGAAGACGTTGGTATTTATAATGTAGCCTTTAAAGTAGGTAGTCTGGTTTTAGTTATTATTGCCGCCGTAAATACTGTATTAGCACCTAAAATTTCTGCTTTTTTTGAAGGGAACAACCTAGATGGTATTAGGAAAGAAGTACATAAGTCAACTAAGATTATTTCGCTTATGAGTTTGCCTTTTGTTATTCTTATAATTATATTTAGAATACCGATACTTAGCTTATTTGGTGAAGAATTTATTGCAGGCGAAATGGTGTTGATAATTATTTCTTTGGGAATGTTATTCAATGCTATGTCTGGTAGTGTGGGGCAAATTTTAAACATGACTAGCTATCAGAAGCAATTTCGAAACTTCACAATTATAAGCGCCGTAATTAATGTGGTTTTAAATTATTTTTTAATAAATAAATATGGAATAGAAGGAGCTGCAATAGCTAGCTTGACGTCTAATCTAATGATTAATATAATGTGTTTAATTTTTGTAAAACAAAAATTTGATTTTTATGCTTTTTTCAGAATATGATATATGTTGTACAAAAATATAGACAAAAAATCTCTAAAAGATTTTATACTATTTTTTATAGATTTAAGTTTTTAGGAATTATAAAATGTGAAAACAAAAGCTCTATAGAAAAACGATTTAGTATTAAGACATTTAATTTTAAAAATTCAAAACTTAAAGTTTATTTAAAAAAAAGAGCCTGTATCCAACACGACGTTATAATTCAAGGTTCAGGTGAATTAGAGATCGGCGAAAATAGTTTTATTGGGTCTTTTTCAACCATTGGGGTAAACTCAAAAATAGTTATAGGAAAGAATGTAATGATAGCTCAAAATGTATCAATAAGAGATTCAGACCACAGATTTGACGACCCAAGTACACCAATGATTCAACAGGGTATAGTTACGGGCGATGTAATCATAGAAAATAATGTATGGATAGGCTATGGGGCAGTAATTACTAAGGGGGTTACTGTGCGGCGGGGCTCAATAATAGCAGCAAATGCTGTTGTAACTAAAGATGTACCAGAAAATGCCATTATGGGAGGTGTACCCGCCAGAATTTTAAAATATAGGAATGAATAAAATTGATTTTCTGTGCGTAGGTGTCCAAAAAGCAGGCACAACTACATTACATAATGTTTTGGGACAACATCCTCAATTATGTCTTCCTCAAAAGAAAGAAACTCATTTTTTTAGTGATGAAGATATTTATAATAAGGGAACATCCCATTATTTAAAATATTTTAATGATTCTAAGCCTTATAGGTTTTATGGTGAAGTTGACCCAGAGTATTCTTATTTTGTAGAATCAGCAGAGCGTATATTTAATACCTTTGGACGCATTAAAATTATATTTATACTCAGAAATCCTATAGATAGGGCATACTCCCATTATTTAATGACAAAGAGGAGAGGCTTAGAAAATCTTTCATTTGAAGAGGCAATGGACAAAGAGAGCTACAGAATAAACAATAAGAAAGATAAAATGCATTATAGCTACCGCTCTAGAGGGTTTTATTTAGAACAACTTTTAACATATGAACAATATTTTGGCAGAGAAAATATAAAAGTATTGCTTTTTGAGGAGTTCATAGAGAAAACTAAAGAGAGTGTAATTGATATTGCTAATTTTATCGGATTAAGTGATTTTGAATATGAGATAGAGAAAGTAAGTAATCCTGCATCTGAACCAAGATTTAAAAAAGTACAAAAATTCATACACAAAGACAGCAAAATCAAAAAATCTTTAGGAAGTTTAATAGGTTCAAAGGAAACTAAGCGTCGTATAGCAGAGTATTTGGAAAGTTTAAATTTAAAAGCTTCTAATAAAAAGAAGATTACTGAATCAACTAGAAAAAACCTATATCTAACATACTATAAAAAGGAAGTAGATAATCTTGAAAGAAAATTTAACTTAAATCTTACAGTTTGGAAAAACTTATGATTAAAATACCATCAAGAAACAACATTCTAGGTTTGTTCTTGATTCTAGTTTTAATTGCTATAAGTCAATTTACTATTGAGCTTAATTTTGTACTGTTAGTTACATTGTCTTTTTATTTCTTTTTAAAGCATGTCAAATTTTACAATAGGATTATTAATATACTATTTCCACTATTTCTGATTTTTGTATTAGCTATAGTAAGTGCAATTTTTCGCTTCCCAAACATAGTTGATGTATTAAAGGATTGTGTCCACTTAACAACACCTGTTTTTGCAATAATTTTTGGATATTATTTTGTAAAAAGTGCAGACCACAGTAATAAAGACACTATTATAAAATGGTTGATGCTTTACTGTTTTTTAGTTTCAGTTATACATATTGTTACGGTATATCTAAATTTAGATGATGATTGGAATACAGCAGGAATTAGGGAAATAGGGGGTAAAGGAAGCCCTGAAGAAGCATTTATATATAGTCTTTTTTTAGTTTTTTATAGAAAAAAGAAATTTAGAATATTTTCTAAAATGTTTACCAACTTATTTATTGTTGTTGTAACACTATCAATATTATATTATTTTTCAAGAACAACGATGATTGCGATAGTTCTTTTTTTAATTTCATTTAATAGAGTTACTCAAGTAACAAAGAAACAAGTAATATATTTTATAGGCATTTTATTTTTTATTTTAGGATTTATTGTGTCTCTTCAATTTATGGATATAAAAAGAGATTCTAAGGGGGTAGAATCATTTTTATATAAACTTAAAATAGCTCCACAAGAGATTTTTAACGCTGATATTAACATAAATGATCACACACAACTATGGGATAAATGGAGAGCCTATGAAGTAAAAAAGGCTGTTGAAACTATGACCGAGGAAGATAGTTTCGTTCCTTTTTTTGTGGGAATGGGTGCTGGGTCTTTAGTAGATTTAGATTTTGTAGCTCCACTGAATAGAGAGGGAATGCAATATATTCCACATATCCATAATGGTTATGGATATATTTTTTTTAAGACAGGGGCAATAGGAGTTATGATATTGCTAATGTGGATTTTTTATATGTATACATATATTTACAAGAAGCCTCTAAATGCTGAACAAAATATATATTATGTTAGTGTTTCGGGTATAGGATTATATCTGCTTTTTTCTACACTCGTTATTAACGGTATTTATAATTTTAGACCAATAATACCAGTAATTTTAGGGATGATGTTGGCTATGACCTCTTCATTTAGTATGCAGTCTCAAAGAAAAGAATAGAATGAAAATAGGAATTATAGGAACAAGAGGCATACCCAACCACCATGGAGGTTTTGAGCAGTTTGCTGATTTTTTTGCAGTATATGCTAAAGAAGAAGGACATGATGTCTATGTATACAACTCTCATCTACACCCATTTAAAGATAATAATTACAAAGGGGTAAATATTATTCATGCTTATGACCCAGAATCCAGGATAGGTACAGCCGGTCAATTTATTTATGATTTCAATTGTATAAGAGATTCTCGAAAAAGGGATTATGACATTATTTTACAGCTAGGCTATACAAGTAGTTCTATTTGGGGCTGGTTATTACCTTCAAAACCTACGGTTATTACAAATATGGATGGTTTAGAGTGGAAAAGAAGTAAGTACTCTAAAAAAGTACAAAAGTTTTTATTATATGCTGAAAAACTTGCCATTAAAACAAGTGATTATCTAATTTCAGATTCCATAGGGATTCAATCATATCTTAAAAAGAAGTATAATAAAAACTCAGCATACATTGCCTATGGTGCCAATGTTTTTGTGCCAAACGAAAATGCTGATTTCTCATATGAGGATTTAGTAACCAATGAATACTTCTTACTCATTGCAAGAATGGAACCCGAGAATAATATTGAAATGATTTTAGATGGATATGTAAGAAGCAATTCAGAATACCCATTTTGCGTAATAGGAAATATAGAGTCCACACCCTTTGGAAATTATTTAAAAAAGAAATTTGGCAAACATAAAGGCATAAGATTTTTTGGCCCAATTTATGATTTAGAAACTTTAGACAACTTAAGGTTTAAATCTAGACTATATTTTCATGGACATTCTGTGGGAGGCACCAATCCTTCATTATTAGAAGCAATGGGGTCTCATTCACTCATTGCAGCTCATCACAATGATTTTAACTATGCTATACTTGAAGACGATGCTTTTTATTTTAAGTCAGCCGATGATGTATCAGAGCTCATTAATAATGAAAATAAAAAGGACAGACTTGATTTAATTAAAAGAAATATTGATAAAATTGAAACAAAATTTAGTTGGGAATATATAAATGAAAGCTATTTAAAGTTTTTTAATACCTGTTTTAATGAGAAGAACAAATGATATATGGGAAACTACATTTGGTTACCTAACATTAGTTCTATTATGTTCTATTCTGTTAGGCTATTTTTTTAGTAGTCTTGCATTTGGAATTTGGTTTGCTTTCTCCATTATTTGGATTGTTAAGACAAAACATTTCAATATTCGAAAATCAATCACTCCTTTTTTGTGTTTTAGTTTGTTTTCTTTTGTTTCAGTAATTTGGTCTGTAGATAAGCCGCAAACAATGCATGGTATAGGAAGGCAAATTCCACTATTTCTTTTTGCAATTTCAGGCATGTTTTTGCCAAAAATATCTTACATAGAAGCAAGAAAGATATTTAATCGATTTTCAATTTTTATATGTTGCTTAGCCCTTGTTTTAGTCATCCAAGCTGTTTTTAGATATTTTAAGTATGAGTTTGAAGGATTTTTGTACTATCATGAACTGGTATCTCCTTTAGAATTAAACGCAATATATGTGTCTTATTTGGTTTCATTTTGTTTTTTATATACGCTTCAGGATAATCAGGGTAAGGTAATTCTTAAGACGATAAAGCTTTTAGTTCTAGGGTTTTTTTTAATTCTACTATCTTCTAAAATGATATTGACCATAACGGTTTTTACATCTGCCATAATGATGTTTTTCAGAATTAAAAGAAATTTACATAGACTGATTTTACTTGGTTTTATTTTTTTAACCTCGGTATTAATTTTAGTTTTTGCAAACCCGATAAAAAATAGATTTGTTTCTGAATTTAATACGTCTTATAAACAGGTTCTTAATGAAAAAAGTTTTGAAAAAGGACGAGTTTATACTGGCATAGAGGCCCGATTATTACAGGTAAGAGTTTTTAAAGAAATAATGAACTCACCAAAAAAGTATTTATTAGGTGTTGGTTTAGATGCTTCAAAAAAGGAAATAAAAAGAATACATACAAGATTAAATACTCCTGTAAGGTTCCATACTTATAATTTTCATAATCAATATTTACAGATTTTTGCTGAACTCGGTATTGTCGGATTATTAATGCTTATTATAAGTCTTATGTTGGCTTTGAAAAGAGCATTTAAAATTAAATACTTGTTACCCTTTATAATTATAAGTATATCGCTATTTATAACCGAGTCGGTTATATGGAGACAAAGAGGGATACTCTTTTTTGGCACACTTTATATTATACTTTTTACGTTAGATAATCAAAATGAAAGCAAAGAACAGCCTAGATAAATATAGATATTATCTCTCTAAACGAATAGAGATTTTTTTCCATAGCCTTAAAAAGTCACAGATTAAAGGAAGAAAGCATGGTCCTAAAGTAGTCCTAAATTCTTTACCTAAATCTGGCACACACCTTTTAGAGAGTCTCTTTTTGCAGTTACCATTTATGAGGCATTGTGGAAAAAAAACACTTAGGTTAGAGACTCAAAACCCTGTTGAACCAAAACTTAAAATATTATCTTCAATTAAGAACGGACAATTTCTGCTTAGCCACATGCAATATCATGAAAAGGCTTTAGAAACTATAAATACTAACAACACAAAAATCATCCATTTAGTAAGAGATCCTAGAGATGTACTATTGTCTCACTTAAATTATATTGAGAAAATGGATACAACCCAAAAATCCCATGGATTCATTGCTTCTTATGGCTCAAGGTTTGAAAAACTAAAAGCAATGATTGAGGGAAAAAAAGATGTATTAGAGCCATTCCCAGAAGTTTTAGATAAATTTTTAGCTTGGACAGAGTCTAATGATGTTTTGTGTGTAAAATTTGAACATTTAATTGGTCCAAATGGAGGAGGAGATAAGCATAAACAAGAGGAAGCTGTAAAAAGTATTTGTAATCATATATCCATTGAGCTAAATCAGTATCAATTGGAAGACGTCTGTAATAAAATTTATTCTGTTAAAAGCTCTACATTTAATAAAGGGAAAATTGGTAATTGGAACAGGATTTTGAGTGAAGAAGAAAAGAAGTGGTTAAACAAGACCATTGAAAATCAAATAATAAACTATGGTTATAAATAGAGCATTATTTATTGTAAGAAGCCCCTTTCTTTTCTATATATTAGCGTTTTTACTATAAGAGATAATTAAAAAAATAAAAGTATATGCTTTTTAATTCAGTAGAGTTCCTTTTATTCTTGCCTATAGTTTTTACTATTTATTGGGCTCTTTCAAAGAAATTAATTCTTCAAAATATTTTTTTACTAACCGCAAGTTATTTCTTTTATGGGTTGTGGGATTATAGATTTTTATCTCTCATTATAATTAGTTCATTATTAGATTTCATAATAGGATTACAACTTAAAAAACATCATTCCCAGAGAATTAGAAAAATACTGCTTTCTATTAGCCTATTGGTTAATCTAGGGTTTTTATTGGTGTTTAAGTATTATAATTTTTTCGTAGACTCTTTTGTAAGCTTATTTCAGCAGTTTGGATACGAACCTAGTATAACAACTCTAAAAATTGTTTTACCAGTAGGCATTAGCTTTTATACATTTCAGACTTTAAGTTACTCAATTGATATCTATAGAAACAAACTAGAACCATCAAAAAGTATACTTAACTTTTTTACCTATGTGGCATTTTTCCCTCAATTGGTTGCGGGACCAATTGAAAGGGCAATTAATTTGTTACCTCAAATTGAAAGGAAGAGGGTTTTTGATTACAAAAACGCAAAACTAGGCCTAAGACAAATTCTTTGGGGGTTGTTTAAAAAAGTAGTGATAGCAGATACATGTGCTCTGTTTGTTGATCCGATTTTTGCAGACTACACCCAATTTAGTACTGTAGGTTTAGTTGCGGGAGCTGTTTTCTTCGCAATACAAATTTATTGTGATTTTTCAGGTTATTCAGATATAGCAATAGGTGTTTCTAAGCTTTTAGGTATTGAGCTAATGCAAAACTTTAGTTTTCCGTATTTTTCTAGAGATATTGCCGAGTTTTGGAGAAGATGGCACATATCGTTATCCACATGGTTTAGAGATTATTTGTATATACCTTTAGGGGGAAGTCGTGTATCGAAAGCATTACAACTAAGAAATATATTTATAATTTTTCTAGTTAGTGGCTTTTGGCATGGAGCAAATTGGACATTCATATTTTGGGGCTTAATACACGCTCTTTGCTACATACCTCTATTGTACTTAAAAAAGAACAGGAAAAACCTAAATGTTGTTGCCGAAAACAATGTCATAGCCAAGCCAATTGAGTTTTTTGAGGTCATAAAAACATTTATTATTGTAACCTTTGCATGGGTGTTTTTTAGAGCAAAAAATATTAAGGAGGGTTTTGATTATATAGTTGGAATTTTCTCAAATACATTTTATGATGAATCTTTTATTAGTAAAGTCGGTGTTAAACATCAAGACCTTTATATTATTATTTTCTTTACTGTTCTTATGTTTATTATAGAATGGTTTAATAGATCATCAACTTTTGGTTTAGGAAAATTACCTAACAGTAAAGTTTTACGCTACGTGTTTTATGTGTTTTTATGCCTTACTGTATTAGAGTTCTTTTCTGGTAAAAGTGAGTTTATCTATTTTCAATTTTAAGAGCTATGAAAAAATTCTTATTAGAAATACTAATTTTTAGTTTTATCCTTATCCTAACTATAAAAGGAATTAAATCTACAGTTCCTTTTTACTGGGGAAACAAACTAATGGAGCAGAAGATTGAATATTTAGAAAGTTCTGACTCAAAATATGATACTTATTTTATTGGCTCAAGCAAAACATTTAGGCATATAGACCCTATATTATTTGAAAAGATTACAGGCACACCAGCTTTTAATTTGGGGTGTAGTGGTATGTTTGCTTTAGAAACAGAATATATGTTAGATAATTTTTTATCGAAAGAGAGTTTTAAAAACACAAAAGACATATATGTTCAAAACACAGACTATATGATAATTGGTGAGCAAAACAGACATACTTTAAGGGTTAATTACTATATGGATACTAAGCGACTAGTTAGAGGTGTTAACTATTTTATAGGTCAGAGAGAATATAGCCAAGCCTACTATCATTTAGTTGCTTTTATTGAGAACCAATTGTGTATAGGTCAAATCTCTGAAATAATAGACTATAAGCAAAAAGATAAAAGAAACCTAATGAAAATGGTAGCCGATCAGAATGGTTTTTATTCTTTAGAACAGGATCTAAAAATCGGTAAATCCAAGCAGCTTGAAAACAGGCATAATCGATATTTAAAAAGTGTTGAGAACAACACTTACACAAAAAGAAAGGCTAAAGACATTAGACTTGTTGAACTTAATAAAGGGGAACTTGGCATAGATACAAAAGGAACTAAAATATGGCAAATTCAAAATAATCCAATAGCAGATCCTAAATACTATTTTGATAGAGGACATTATAATCTAGAGGGAGCTAAAAAATATACCAAACAGTTAGCACACCTGGTTAAAAAGCTAAATGAGAGCAAAAAACAATAAGTCATTAATAATTTCCTTTTATCTTTTTAACAAATTCATTAGCACTTAAACATAAATTAGCAATTACTTTACTAATGCCTTTAAAGTGCTTTGCTATATAAATACGATACCCTTTCACAAGTAAATTGTTTTTTGCACCACTAAAGCCAACAAAGTGTATATATTCCAAAGAGGGAGCAAACACTCTTTTATAACCTCGTTTTGCCGCTTCTTTATTATAGTCAACATCTTCAACATACATAAAAAAGGACTCGTCAAGACCACCTATATCGTCCCATAATTTTTTTGGGGTTACTAAAAAAGAACCCGATAACCAACCAACCTCTATAGGGTGATTGCTTAAAAAATTTCCTGTAGCAAACTCTTTGTTAATTATTGAAAACCATTTAAAATATAATAAATGATAAGGCTTGGGTAATAAACCGGTAGAAATAGTATAATCCTTATTTCCGTTTAACATCTTTATACCTAAAACCCCTATTTTAGAATCTCTATCCATTAAATCTATAATAGATTTTAAAGGATTAAGTAAAATAGTATCATTATTTAATAATAACAGATAGTCTCCTTTTGCGTGTTTAGCGGCAGCATTATTTCCCCCTGCAAACCCTAAATTATCATTAGAAGCAAAAAGCTTAATTTTATCACTATAATTTTTTTGTAAAAACTCTATAGAATTATCTTTAGAAGCATTATCCCAAATTATAATTTCATATAATAAATCACAGCACTGCTTTTCAATGGAGTCTAAACAGTCAGCTAAATATTTTTCGCCGTTATAGTTAACAATTATTATAGATAGTTTCATTAATTGTTATATTGTTTTTAAAATGTTTAAAATCTCGCTAGAGGCTTTTTCCCAGCTAAACTCAGAAGATCTTTGTTTTCCCTTTTTAATAAGTTTATTCCTGAGGTTTTCGTTTTCCAATAAAAGATTAATTTGACTAGCAATTTCACTTGGTTTATTGGGGTCAATATAAAGTGCGGAATCTCCACAAACTTCAGGTAAAGAAGTTTTATTAGAAACAACAACAGGAGTACTGTAATACATAGCTTCTAATGGCGGTAGGCCAAATCCCTCAGCAAAAGACGGGAAGCAAAAAACCAAGGCATTTTTATAGAAAAATTCAATATCTTCATATTCAATATAGCCAACCTTAATGACTCGGTCTTTTACTTTTAAAGTCTCAGTTAATTGGTCTAAATCAAATATTTTGTGATCAGACTTGCCAACAATAACAAGAGAAACTTCTTCAGAGACCTGAGGCAATGATTTAATAAGATTTTGAATGTTTTTTCTCACATTCAACCTTCCTAAATAGAGTATAAATTTATTGGGTAAATCATATTTCTTAAAGATGTTTACCTGATTTAAGGACAGCTTTTTATTTACCAAACCTAAACCATGATATACTACACTAATGTTCTCATCTTTACAAAACCCGTGCTTCAGCATTCTTTCCTTTTCCGAATAGGATATAGTAATAACATGATCCGCACGTTTAGAGAGGTATTTCATGGGATAAAAGTAAATTCTTTCTTTTAAAGAGAAGAATTCAGGAAAATCCATAAATAGGGCGTCATGAACGTAATTTACAATTTTTTTTGCACCAAATAGGGGAGCGTAGTTTTGATACATGCATACATCTAAATTGTATTTAGATGTGTAAAATGGCATAATAAAAATGTTTGTTACAGCATTTAAAAGGTTTGGTATATATACGAGGTGTAGGTTAGGTTGTTCGATAGGGAATTTTAAATGACGGTCTTTTTTGCTTAAAAAAATATAAAAGGTTACTGTAGAATCTTGTTTAACAATATGATTCACAATATTTTCTACAACGACTTTGCCGCTTGGGTGCCCATTAAAATACCATTTAGCATCAATCCCTATTCTCATTTGTTTAACACATAATTTGGTGGCTAAATTACTAAAGTTTAATTTTAGAACACTAAAGGATATCAATTTATAATAGGCCCAATTTTATTAAATGAAACAACAACATTATATATTTATAATATTCTTCTTCGCGTTATTTACGTTTAGTTCATGTGTTGAAAACTGTTTAGATCGTGAATCAATGTTTAGAATAAGACTAGAGTTAGAAAGCTCAAAAAGTGGATTGTTGACAGTTAAGTATAATTCTAAAAACGAAAAAAACTTAGTTGCTAAATCTGAGATAGTTAATACTGAAGGTTCTCAATTTGTAGAGTTTTGCTTAGAGGAAGAGCCTTTAAACTTTAAAGTTTATGTTGCTGAAAGTGTTGAGAAAGTTGATTTAAAGGTTATGAGTTTATTATTAGAAAACACAGACAGGCAAATGTTTATCAAGCAAGAAATGTTTTATCTATACTTCAAAAGTAGTCAGGACGTTCAGTATAATAAAAAAACAAGCATATATAGTTTTAATCCACATAAAGTTGGCGAAAACAATTCTTATATAAGTTCAAGAGAGAGTTTGCAAAAACGTCTAGCAAAGAGACTACTACTTTAGTTTTAAGAGTTAGAATAATGCAAATATTGATTATCTAAATTCGGGTATCTTTTTTATTTTTATCATATTTGCTGATTAAAAAATATTTACAGTTTCAACAAAGATTAGTAATTTGAGTTTATTCAAACACGGAAGATATTCAGGATATTTAAGACCTATTTCCTATTTAATAGATTTAGCTATTATAAATGGTATTGCGGTATTATACCTTTTAAAAACCGAAGACTCATTTGTTTTCATAACTTTCATTACTCTAGGGTGGCTTTTGTTATCTATTTATTCTAAATTCTATGAGGTTTATAGATATACAAGACCCGTTAATATATTGTCCTTAATTGTTAAGCAATTAATTCTATTCACACTTCTCGTTTTTGCTTTTTCTGGGTTATACCATAACCTGAAAATTTATCCTAGACCTATTGTAAAATATTCTTTACTATGTTTTACGCTAATTACAGGTTTTAAATTTGCAATTTATTATTTACTGCAAAAATATAGGGTTTCATTTGGTGGTAATTACAGGTCTACTGTGATTATTGGTCTTAACAAGAAAACGCTAGCTTTAGAGAATTTTTTTAATAAGAACCCTGAGTATGGATACTTGCATAAAAAAACTTATAGTTTTAAGAGTAAAGAACAATCTCTAAATAAATGCTTTGAGTATATAATAAACGAAAACATTGACGAAATATACTGTTCTATATCAGAATTAACCAATTCTCAAATTGCAGACATAGTAGATTTTGCTGATAACAACCTTAAAATCTTGAAATTCATTCCAGATAGTAAAGAGATTTATTCTAAAAAACTCAGGTATGAATATTATGATTATATACCTGTGTTAACGCTTCGCAACATTCCATTAGAGGATTCAGCTAATATGATTATAAAGCGAACATTTGATATTCTGTTCTCAAGTATAGTAATAGTATTTATTTTATCTTGGCTTACTCCAATTATTGCCATACTTATAAAACTAGAATCAAAGGGTCCTGTTTTTTTTAAACAATCTAGAAACGGATTTAATTATAAAGAGTTTGATTGCTATAAATTTAGGTCAATGACTCCAAATAAATCTGCACATTTACATCAAGCTACCAGGGGAGATCAACGTGTTACCAAGGTTGGTAAATTCATCAGGAAAACCAGTATAGATGAACTACCACAGTTTTTCAATGTTTTGTTTGGAGACATGTCTGTTGTAGGGCCTAGACCACATATGGTAAGTCATACTAATATGTATGCAAAAAAGATAGATAAATTTATGGTAAGACACTTTGTTAAGCCCGGAATTACAGGTCTTGCTCAGATAAGTGGATTTAGAGGGGAGGTTGAAACAGACAAGGATATTATAGGACGTGTTAAGTATGACATATTTTATATAGAGAACTGGTCTATACTTTTAGATATTAAAATTATAGCTCAAACCTTTATTAACGCTGTAAGAGGGGAAGATAAAGCTTATTAAAGGTGGTTTTTTAGCAGGTTTAGCTGTTTACCAAAATTAAAGTTGTTGTAAGCTGTCTGTTGAATTCTTTGTTTTAAATCAACATTCAATTTTTCTTTATCTATAGATTTTATTGTAGAATTAAGGTGTTCATAATTGCCAGATTTAGCTACGTATCCTAATCCATGTTCGTTAATTATATCTTCACCTTCTCCCCCTCCGAAATAAAGCATAGGCAAGCCTAATTTTGCATATTCAAATATTTTTGAAGGTACAGATCCATAAATTCTATTTAAAAGAGGAATTATAACAATATCATACTTTTTTAATTCCTTATGAAGCTCAGTTCTATCGACTCTTCCGTGAAAATATATAGGTAAATCCTTATGCTTTTCGATAAAAGATTTTATGTCTTTTTCTTCAGCACCAGAACCGTAGATATGTAGCTCTATGGAGCTATAATCAAGTTTTTCGCAGAGTTTTAAAATACCTTGAGCAACACCTAAAAGACCAGCATATACAATTTTTAGAGCTTGGTTGTTTGATATAGTTTCAGTGATGTCTTGTTTGTCAATATTAGGATAGTTTCTATAGAGAAACAATTGCGGTTTTGAGGTAATCTTACCAACATGAGTTAAGATTTCGTTACTCTGTCCTAAGATTAAATCTGCAGATTTATAATTAAAACGTTCTAGTTTCTGCAACAATTTATAACTAAAACCTTGCTTTAAAGCGCCAAGTTCAAAACCAGCACTAGGCCAAAGGTCGCTAACATTTAAGATGAGTTTTCGCTTTTTAGACCTTAAAAAAAACATACAAGTAAAAGCAACCAAAAGTGGTGGTGACTGAACAATTACTTTATCTGGAATTTTGTTCCACAAAAAAAACCAAACCAAACTCATGCTGTAGGATAGCATAGCAAACAACCTAACAAATTTGTTTTTAGATTTGCTTGCATATAGCCAAAGTCTAACAATATTGGTGTTTTTTTCGCAAGATTTCACCTTGAATTTACGCTTGTAACCATCAAAAATTTTACCTGTAGGATAATTTGGTAAAGGAGTAACTACAGTAACATTATAGTCAGATTGTAAGCCTTCAGCTAAATGAAAAATACGGTTAGAAGCCGCACCAATTTCTGGTGGAAAATAACTCGTTATTATCATTATGTTTTTCATAGACTTAATTTATGAATGACGTAAACTGTTTTAGTTTTCCAGACTTTGAACGATCTAATTTCACAACACGCTCAAAAGTAATAGAAATTCCCGGCTCTAAATATTGAATCATTGCTTTACTAATCGTTTCTTTTTCATCATAAGAAAGCGCATTTTTGCTCACATATTTTATTTTAAAGGCATCCAACTCTGATTGCTCTATCACAAATTCTGAAACATAGCCATCATTTTCAATAACACTTTTTGTAATGTAATAGAAAGTTAGTCCTGCAGCTGTTTTTCCGCTTGGCAAGCGAGCAATATCATTAGTGCGACCTATTAATTTTTTTAAAATAGGCTTTTGTAAGGTGCTTTCTTCACTTAAAATCCCAATATCTCCAATATCATAACGAATAAAAGGATGCGCTTTGTTGTAAAGCGAGGTAATTACAATTCGCCCTTCTTGGCCATAAGGCAGTATATTGTCATTGTCATCTAAAATTTCAATATACAGCGTTTCACTATTAACTTGCCATTGATCTTCTGTATTCTGAAAAGCAATGAGGTCTAATTCAGATGCACCATATTCATTCACTACTGGAATCCCAAATTGCGTTTCTAAAAGCGTTTTATCTTCATCAAATAGCATTTCTGACGTCACAATACAAACCTTTAGACTTGGGCACAATGTTTTTAAAACAACATTTTTTCGTTTTAAAAATTTGGCAAATTGTACAATAGGACTTGTGTAACCATTGATATAATCAAAGTTAGTTGATTTGAATTTTGATAATACGTTTTCAAAAGTATTATCACTTAAATCAAAAACTGAAAACCGATAACGATTACTAAACCAATCTTTTAATCGTTCTTTATAATAGCCTTTTTTGTCCAGAGGAATACCATAAAATCGTGCTTGTTTTGAAGAATTAAAATCTATATCAAACCAACCGAAACGATTCATTATTTCAGCCCAAGTTAGTGCATGGCACCATTTGTCTTTTGCAAAAATAAAAGGGTCTCCAGAACTACCGGAGGTTTTGTTTATATACGTATTTTTGGTTGTATAACCATCAGAGAGACGCTTTTCAAGAGATTGCTGTAAATGACGTTTGGTCATAACTGGCACTGATTCCCAATCATCTACATCTATTGATTTTCCGAAGTTTTTATAGAAGACATTATGCTCTAAGTGATAAGAAACAATCTCTTTTTTCTGATTTTCGATATGGGTAATAAAATCTTCATCAGACTGTGATTGAATTTTAGACAACGCTTCTTTTGCTTTGTCTATTTCAAAGCCATTAAACTTTAATGAAAAATCAAAAAGTCGCAATGTGTGTTTTACTATTAAGGTTTCCGTAAATTAATTGTTTTTTAAGGTCAAAACCAATTATTTTTGCGAAAACAAAACACAATCATGAATATTTTAGTCTTAGGATCTGGCGGAAGAGAACATACATTTTCTTGGAAAATTGCTCAAAGTAATCACTGCGAAAACCTTTATGTGGCGCCAGGGAATTCTGGTACTCAAGCTATAGCCACTAACTTAGATATTTCAGTAACCGATTTTGAGGCTATTAAAGTGGCTGTACTAGAGAATAACATAGACCTAGTTGTTGTTGGGCCAGAAGATCCTTTGGTACAAGGAGTTCATGATTTCTTTTTAGAAGACCAAGACCTTAAAAATGTTGCAGTTATTGGTCCGCAAAAAGCAGCAGCTGAGTTAGAAGGTAGTAAAGAGTTTGCTAAAGAATTTATGATGCGCCACAATATTCCTACAGCAGCTTATCAAAGCTTTACTAAAGATAACGTTGAAGAAGGCTATAAATTTCTTGAAACCTTAAATGCTCCTTACGTTTTAAAAGCTGATGGATTAGCGGCAGGAAAAGGTGTTTTAATTTTAAACGACTTAGAAGAAGCTAAAACCGAATTAAAAAATATGCTTGTCGATGCCAAATTTGGTAACGCAAGTACCAAAGTGGTTATTGAAGAATTCTTAGATGGTATTGAGTTGAGTTGTTTTGTGCTTACGGATGGAAAAAACTATAAGATTTTACCAACGGCAAAAGACTATAAAAGGATAGGAGAAGGTGATACAGGATTAAATACAGGTGGAATGGGTGCTGTGTCTCCAGTGCCATTTGCTACAGAAGAATTTTTAAATAAAATTGAAAATCAGATTGTAAAACCTACGGTAGAAGGTTTACAAAAGGATAATCTACCTTATGTAGGATTTATTTTTATAGGGTTGATTAAAGTTGGTGACGATCCAAAGGTTATTGAGTATAACGTACGAATGGGAGATCCAGAAACCGAAGTAGTTTTACCTAGATTAAAAACCGACTTGGTTGATATTTTTAAGGCTATGGCAAGCGGTACTTTAGCAGATGTATCTATAGATATAGATGAGCGTGCTGCAACAACAATAATGTTGGTGTCGGGTGGCTATCCTGAAGCTTACGAAAAAGGCAAAGAAATTACAGGACTAGAAAAGGTTGAAGATTCTATTGTATTTCATGCAGGAGCAAATGATAAAGAAGGGAAAGTAATAACTTCTGGAGGTCGAGTTATGGCTGTAACATCTTATGGCGACTCTTACCAAGAGGCCATAAAAAAATCTTACCAAAGTATAGAAAAACTACATTTTGATAAGATGTATTATCGTAAAGATATTGGCTTCGACTTATAAATAAGAGTGCGAAGAAATACTTTTGTCTTCTTCGTTGTTGGCGTTGTATTTAGCTAATTGCTTCATCCAATAAATAAAAGCGACAAAACCAATAGCCATAAAAAACCATGACATGGTGTTAGCAGCAAACCAAGAAGAAAGCTCTAGCTCTCTTAAATAGTCTAATGGTGCAAATAATACGTTGACAAATAAATCTTGTATTGCGTAAAAGAAATCCTTCATAACTTTATAAATTTACTCGGCTAGCGAGAATTAAATTATATTTATACTCACATCCAATTTTGCTTCACTAATTAGATGAAAGGC
>JASBSE010000297.1 GCA_030149115.1 Winogradskyella sp.
CTTCCAGAATTTACTTCTTCTCTTATGAAATCCTCAAAATGATTTCCGAGTGATATTGATGTGTTTTTTCCCATTTTGACTATAATTTTACTCAAATATACCAAATCTTGGTAACGTAGCCAAATTGCACACAACGGTCTCGGCTATGAGTAGTTGCGTGGTTTAGCACTTAACTTGGCAAGTACACACCAAATTGAAAATCCGCGAGGATTTTCAGAAGTAGGCGAGAACAAGCAATTACTTATAGCCATTGTTGGGCACAGTTATTTTTCTTCAATTGTTTTTTTTATTCCGAGTGCTATAGCTTTTGCCATTAATGGTGGAACAGCATTTCCGATTTGTACCATTTGTTTTGCTTTAGAGCCTTTAAATATAAATTCATCAGGAAATGATTGTAAACGAGCCATTTCTCTAACTGTTATTACTCTTGGTTCAATTGGGTGTATATTAACTCCTCCATGATTTTCTTTAATGGTGCAACTGGCTTCATTCCAAGGACATTTTTTCCAAGAATCGGAATAATTATCATAAAGACTTTTTCCTTCTGGAACAGCTGCCAGTCTTTTTTTCATTTCATCTTTATGCTTGGTTCTTACGTGATTAATTTCTTTATCGTCTTTTACTTTAATTAAGTCTTCAATAGCTTCTTTAGTTGTAACATAAGAACCTTCTTCGAGTAATGGTGATGGATGAAAATTTTTCTTTCCTATTCTGTTTGCAATAAATATGATTCTTTCTCTTTTTTGAGGAACATAGTAATCAGCTGAATTTAAAACTGTAACATTAACTTCATAACCCAATGCTCTAATATCTTTTTTAATTTTATCTTCAACTTTTCCTTTTAGCATTGAACGTAATCCCTTTACATTTTCGGCAACTATAAATTGAGGTTGTAAATCGTTTATAATTTCAAGCATATCCTTGTAAAGTGAATTTCTTGGGTCTTCTACAATCCTACTACCAGACATACTAAAACCTTGGCAAGGAAAACCACCTGAAAGAACAGTTAAATCTTTTCCTTTAAGTTGTTTTTTTACAGTGTCAATAAATTTTTTCTTTATTTCAGAACTTGTTATGTCGCCTTCTATTAAAGGATGTTGAAAATTATGACGATAGGTTATGCCTGCTTCTTTAAACCAATCTAAACCTGCAACTTGATTAAAGCCTGCCATTTCAAAACCTTTAGCCATTCCACCAGCACCACAAAATAAATCAGCAGAAGTAAAGTTATTTGATTTGATATTTTCCCATTCATTTGAAATGTCAACCCAGTTTACAATATCTGTTTTGGTTGATTTTTTTCTAATTGGTTCTATTTTTTCTTCTTTACCATTCTCATAAACTGAAAGGTTTAAGAAGTATTGAAGTTCACTTTCTTCAACTCTATGTACTCCACCAATTTTATTTGATTTTATTTTACCTGCGTGAATATATCGTCTAACAGATTTTTGTGAAACATTTAGTTTTTTTGCAACATCTTCGATTCGAAGCATTTTTGTTGTTGTGTCCATAATTGTCCAATTTTGTCCAAATCTACAAAGATTATTTTAAACTTAAAAGATTTCCAAAATTGAATCTGAATTTTAGGGAATTTCTTGCAGAATGGACTTGAAACTCTCCAATTGAAATTTTATTGTCAATACCATATTTAATAGTAACACTACTTTTTTCTGTAAAATCATTACTATAATCTATATATTCTGGATTGAAATTTATTCCTTCTAATTCTGATTTATTTATTATTTGAGATGAGATTTTATTTTCATCTAAATAAAGTGACCATAGTAAATAATCGCATTCATTTAAGAATTTCACATATTCTCTCAATAAAAGTGAAACTGTATTTGTATTTCTTACAAGTTCTCGAAATTTGGTTTCATCCATATTTCCTTCGTACCAACCTTTATTTGAAAAATGTAAATCAAATGTTTTTGGTGAAGGTTGTCCAATTTCAGGTGGACAAACTTTATAAGATTTTGACTTATTTGTTTTAACTGATAAAGTATTTTCTTGTTCTAAATAAAAGTCAACTCCACTTTTACTATGACTTCCTCTTTCTCTCTTTTCTGTACCTGAATATCTGATAGGTATAAGAGGAAAAAGTAGTTTTTTATTTTCTGAATAATGTGATATAAAAGATTTTAAAATTTCTTTATCAGAATTATTTATTAATCTGTCATTGTCGTTTCCAGGGTCTAACTCGAAAACATTGCATATTGCAAGTTCAGCAGTATCTCCAAGCATTGAATTATTTATTACTTTTTCTTTTTTCAATAATTCTGGGAAATTCTCTCGATGAAGTCTGATTTTGTAACCACTTCTATTGTTGTGTAATTGAAGTTCTAAAACTGTTTTACCTTTAAATTTTACAGTATTAGATTCATTCCAACTTACTGTTGTTGGCTTTGTAAATGAAAAATCAGAAAAGTTGTATGTTAATTCAGGCAGGTCATCTCTTTTCAAAACTTCATAACTGAATTTGTCATCTTTTCTGTAAAACCAACAATTGTAGTCGCTAACCAATGCGTAGTCAACAACAATAGGTAGTATTTCGTTGATTTTTGTCAAGCAGAAATTTTTAAAGTTATTTCTGTTTATAGTTTCAGGGTATAAATCGCCAAAAAAATGATTAAAGGTTTCGTCTCCTGCTTGTCCTACTACTTTTGGTGCAAACATTTTCCCACTACCTTTAAAAGTTCTTACAGAAAAAGTTTCTTCATTGTCAAGTAAAAAATTATGAGGACACCTTGTAATATATGGTGATGTAAATTTTTTAGAAGTAGTTAAATATTCAATTGGTTTTGGTTTCCCTCTAAATATTTTGTTTATTATTTTAGACTCAATAAATGATTTAAGTAAATCTTTATCTATTCGGCTAATAGAAATGTCATTTTCAATTTTAAAATGCAAACAAATTGCATATTGAAAAGTCATTCCAAAAGTTTCGTTATTCATTTTTTGTTTATCTCAAATTTACGGTTTTTCGTAATTGTGCCCAACGGTCTTGTATATGAAAAGTAGCGGGTTTTATCCAATAACTTTTCGGTTTAGTCCTGATGATAAATTTAAGAAAATCACATTGGATTAAGCACTTATACCGCTATTTTTTATATACGTTGTTACCTGGCTGGCGTTTT
>JASBSE010000305.1 GCA_030149115.1 Winogradskyella sp.
TGGGGTAAACTGAATACGTTTAAAATCTAAACCAAGAGTTTGAGCAATGGTATTTACCATTAAAGTTTTAGCCAAACCTGGAACACCAATTAAAAGCGAATGACCACCCGAAAAAATTGATATTAAAATTTGGTCAACAACATCTTCTTGACCAATAATGACTTTAGCAATTTCCTGTTTAAGTGTTTTGTATTTATTTACGAAGTTTTCTATTACAGTAACATCAGACATACACTATTCGTTTTTTAACCAATTATTAGCATATTCGCAATCTCTGTACTCACCGTTTATCTTTACATAAGTCTCAGCAATAACTTGCTTTTGCCATTTTTCTATTGCTCTTACCTGCTTGTCTTGTAATGCTAATTCTTTAATCTTTAAATAGTCTCTTGCATAGTCAGCTTCATGATCATCAATACGATCTGTTACTGTCATTATTTTAAACTTAATGTTGTTAATACGATCTTCATCTTGAATAACCTGACTAACCTCACCATCCTTAAGACCTTGTATTTGTGTATACATTTCTGTATCCATCTTAGTCAACTCAAAATTAAAATCTTGCGTCGTTGGATTTGTTAAACGACCACCTTCAAATTTAGTTTCTTCTTCATCGCTAAACTCTCTTGCCGCTTCTGCAAAGGTAGTTTTACCGCTAACGATTAATTCTCTAACCTTTTCAATCTTTTCTTGAGCTTTTTGAATGGTCTCAGGAGATAACTCAGGTCTTAACAAAATATGTCTTACTACATATTCTTGACCCCTAATTTTTTCTAAATAAATGATATGAAAACCAAAATCTGTTTCAAAAGGTTCAGAAATTTCACCCTCTTGTAGATTAAATGCCACATCCCTAAATTCCTTTACCATCCTAGGATTCTTTCTATTCATTGTTGGTAACAAACCTCCATTGTTTTTAGAACCTGAATCTTCTGAATAAAATAAAGCCTTTGTGGCAAACTTGGCCCCGTTCTCTTCGATATCTTTCTTAAATCCTTTTAGCTTATTAATTACTGCTTGTTTAGCCTCTTCAGTAACTTCAGGTATTACAACTATTTGAGCCACTTTTAGCTCAGTACCGAATGTTGGTCTCTCGTCTTTAGGTATTTCATTAAAAAATGTTCTTACCTCTTCTGGTGTAACCTCAACTTCATCAATAACTTTCTTACGCATTTCTTGTTCGAGATAACCATTTTTGTTAATCTCGTACATCTCATCTCTTAATGCTTGCTCTGAGTCTTTTTTATAAAAATTTAATATCCCTTCCATATCGCCTCCTGTTTGCGCCAAAATACCTTGTAATTGTTGGTCTACCATAGATTTGATATAAAGCTCATTTACCAAAACACTGTCTTGGATAGCTTGGTGTGCATATAATTTTTTCTCTAATAAAAGTCCAAAAAGCTCGCATCGCGTTACCCCTTTTAAGTCTGCACCTTGGGCTTCGAGTTGAGCTATTTCGCGATCTAAATCAGATTCTAATACAATGAAATCACCAACAACTGCTGCAACACCATCAGCCTTAATTCTGGTGGTATTAACTACAGAATCCTTTACTTTTTCTTTTACAACCTCATCTTGTATAATTTCTTGTGCACCAATGGTGCCAACGTATAGAAAACAACAAAGGCTTAAAGCCTTAGTTATAGATTTGAAATTTATTGTTCTTAATTGCATCTTTTGAAATATCTTTTTCTAGTTGTTTAATAAGCTCTAGTTTGCGCTTATTGATTACAATTTGTTTTATGGATTTATTGACATACTCTAATGGCGCATAATCATTCTGCAAGCGAATGTCATTAACATGCATCAAATATAGGTTTATTGAGTCTTTGAGCTGTAAGAAATTAGATTTTTTTAACAATTGCTCTTTACTTTCTTGTGTTACCACAGGAACTTTATCTACAACCTGACTGTATTTCACCCAAATGGAATCATTCAAGGAGTACGATTTAAACTGTATAGATATTGAGTCTAAAAATCGTTTATCTCTATTATTATAACGCTTAAATCTATTTTTTATGGTATCTAAATCTATAGGGTTTAATGGAAGACTAATGTATCGTAACTGTAATAAATCATCATTTAACTTGAACGACTCTTTATTAGCTTCATAAAATACTTCAGCTTCATCAATATTTACTACAGTATCTATATTCTTTTTTACTAAAGCTTCTAAATAGGCTTTTGTATATAAATCGCTTTTGTATTGCTTTACTAATTTTGAAAACTCTTCTTGTTTTTCCTCTGATAGATTTAATAAAGCACCATCCATAAGCAACAATTGACGAGCCCATCGATTGATATAGCCATTAACAATAACCAAGCTATCTTCTTTGCTTGTGCCTTCAGGAACTAACCCTTCTACGTCTTCTTTGTATAAATACGTTTCATTAACTCTTGCAATGGGTTCTCTATCATCCGCTTTCTTAAAGAAATCAC
This sequence comes from Winogradskyella sp., assembly GCA_030149115.1. Lineage (GTDB taxonomy): Bacteria > Bacteroidota > Bacteroidia > Flavobacteriales > Flavobacteriaceae > Winogradskyella. The sequence goes on from JASBSE010000305.1 coordinate 2,443, forward strand.
AGTTGAAAAACCACAAACAAACAACTAATATTAAGAACGTCTTCTTCAAGAAAATTTATTGATTATTAATTTTGTCTTTCACCATTTTTAAAGCCTTTTCATTAACCTCAACCTTAAAGCGTTTATGTAGGCTATTAATCCAGTTCGATTCAATCTCATTTTGGTAATCGTTAATTACATTGCCCTTCGCCTCTTCTAAGGTTTTGTTTCCTGCTGGTAACACTGCCTTAATATCTATGATATGAAACGCATCGTTATGTGAATATATTTCAGAAACACCTTGCTCTACTTTAAGATTAGAAGGAAGCTTTGGGTCATTTATGTTAAAAGTCCCTTTTGTAAAAATGATATTTTTTTCATCATCTTTATCTAAAGCTTTCTTCATATCTTCTTCAGATTTTCCTTTCTTCATCATTTTTAGAGCTTGCTCAGCGTAATCTTTGCTAGCTGCAGTTGCTATAACAACATCAACACGATCACTCCATTGGTACTTCGTCTTATGTTTTTGGTAATAGGCCTCTAGGCCAATACTATCTTTAGATGCTTTGTTCCAAATTTCCTTTTCCATTAAATCAAATAACAGCAAACCATCTCTATACTCTTTAATAATATTTGCAAAATCTTCATTTTCAAACTCTAGATTATCCTCTCTATACTGCAGAATAGAATTTTCAAAAAACTTATCAAATTCCTTATCAATTACCACAGAAAAATCACCTTTTTTATTAGTATAATTACGTTGTGCAGACATAAGGTGACGCCCAAATTCGCTATACGTAAATGATTGATTTTCTATAGTGAAGATTTTCTCATCCTTTTTAAAGTCTTCTGGCAACCTCCATGAGCGTGTAAAGTAATTATCATCTAAAATTGAAGCAAAATATTTCTTAGCTTCTGGGTTAAATGAAATTTCATAGCGTTTCTTTAATTCATCAACCATAGCCTCATTGATAAGTTGAGATCTAGAATCTCTTTTAACCTTAGATTCTATTGTAGGCTTTAGTTCTTCAAAAGATTGAATTGGCTCAAGATTTATACGCTTTACAATGTGCCAACCATATTCTGATTTAAAAGGTTTACTTACATCACCATCATTTTTTAAAGCAAAGGCATGGTCTTCAAAAATTGTAGAACTTAACTGACCACTTTTAAAAGATGATAGTTTTCCACCATTTCGCGCAGAGCTTTTATCGTCCGAAAATTGCTTTGCTAAAGATTCAAACTTTTCGCCTTGTTGTATTTTCTTATAAATGTCATTAATGCGTTCTTCAGGGTTTAAAAGCGTATCCTTTTGCTGCAGCGCAATCATAATATGGGCAGCTGTAATGGTTCCTCTAGATTTACGTTTATCATTAACCTTAACTACGTGGTAACCAAACTGTGTTCTAAAAGGCATAGAAATTTCGCCTTTTGGGGTATTATAAGCTGCCGTTTCAAAGTCATAAACCATTTTAAAAGCGGAGAAATAACCCAAATCTTCAAGAAAAATGGTTTTGCCGTTATGCACATCTGCTTTTACGTTATCAAAACCTTCTTTGAGTACGCGCTCTCTTAATTTTAAAACCTGATTGTATGCATCTAATGTATCTTTTGCATTACCATCTAAACGTACCAAAACGTGCGAGGCATTTATATCATAGCTATTGCGTTCATAAGCTTCCAACACCAATGCATCTGTAACTTTGTTTTCTGATAGGTAATTTTTTGTTAACTGCTTCTTATATCTAAGAAACTCTCGTTGGTATTTAGTATCCTCATCTAATTTAAGACGTTTGGCTTCCTTTAACTTTAATTGATATTCAGTAAATAATTTTAGGTAACCATCAACATCCTTTTGACTTTCGTCTTTTATTAAATCTAAATTCTTATTGTAAACCCTTAAAAACTCTGAGGTCATCACAGGTTCTCCATCTACTTTTAGTAACACTTCTTCTTTTTCTTGAGCAAACGATACATTTAGTGCTATTAAAACCAAGAGTAAGCATTTAAATCCAAGTTTCATGTTTATAAAATTTTCTACGTTAAACCTTTCTATTTATTAAATAAAGACCTCTAATTAGAGGTTGAGCAAAAATAACATAAATCGCTTATTTTACAAGTTATAGCTATATCTTAATTTGTTAATGTGGAACGACATCAAAACAGTCATTACAACTTATAAATAGGTTGAAACGTCGATAAATTAAACTTAGTATAAAGCCTTTATTTATCTTTAATTTTATTTAAGATTCTAAATGAAATACACAACCGAAATCATTATAGAAAAGTCTCTGCAAGAGGTTGCAAAAAAAATGAACTCTGCAGAAAACATGAAACACTGGCAAGAAGGTTTAATTGGTGCAGAGCACATTTCTGGAAGTCCTGGTGAATTTGGGGCTAAAATGAAGCTAAAATATGACTTTGGAAAACGTAAAATGGAACTTATTGAAACCATTACAAAACAAGATTTCCCAAACGAGTTTCATGCTACATACACTACGAAAGGAGTTAGGAATATTCAGCAAAATTATTTTGAAAGCACTCCCGAAGGACATACCAAATGGGTTAGCAAAAACGAATTTCAACCTACAACATTTGTAATGAATGCTATGCTGTTTTTAATGCCTAGAGCTTTTAAAAAACAGACTAAAAAATACATGAATAACTTTAAAAATTTTGCCGAAAAAGGTATTTCTGTTTCTAATGCGTAAAATAAAATTGATTTGGGACTTTAGAGGTCCTGCCAGCAAAAAAACAGCAGAACATCACTTAATACATCTTAAAGAATATATTAACATAAACAACTTAGACATTACTATAACAGGTGTTGAAAATTATGGAGATATGCACAACTTAGCTTTTATGGTTGTTAACGAATCTGAAATGAAACCTTTAAGAGATGCTCTAAAACCACATAGAGGACAAGTCTATTCTGAAAATTAAAATAAACGTTTCAAAAATGATTGAATAAATCGTTTTGGCGGTACAGATAAAATTATTTTAAAATCTTCAAACAAGGTAGATTCTTCATCTAGAAACCTAAAAATAGTTTTAACGTCTGCTTTTTTGAACATGGATGTAAATAGCTTTGCTCCTTCTTCATTATTGTTTGCTAAAACATCTAGAAAAATTAAATCATAAAACCAAAACTTTGATTTTTTATGATACTTGTTTAAATCATTTTCAGTCTTTAAAAAGCTAATTAATGTTTTGGTTTTTTTAGTTGTATTTCTAAAGGTGTAACCTGTACTCGCTTTTGTCCATCCGCCTGCTGTACCAATATTAAGTATGTTTTTTGAATTTAGGTGAGAGAACTTAAAAGCTGTCATAGGTATAGAGCCTTTTTCTTTCTCTATTATTTCAAAACTACTAACACCTTTTTCTTTTAGATAGCTCCCTATAGCATCCTCATATTCATTAAGTTGAAGCAACTCTTTAGAAAATAACGTATACTCAAATAATGCTGTTTTTTTATCTATTGGCAGCACGTACATAAAACGTGTGTTTCCGTTCTGAGGAACTGTGAAATCCATAAATGTTGCCATAGAATCATCTAAAATATCCTCTTCTGTTTTTACAAACCAACCTACAAAATGCTGTTGTAAAACAGGATACTTCTTTTGAAATTGATAAAGCTCAGCATTATGAATACTATTAAATAGCTTAGTAGCTATATAATTTCCATTCTTGGTTATGACCTGAACATTAAACTTCTGCTCAGTAAAACTAACAACCTCTTCATTGAGGAATGTTATATTGATTTTACTTTCAATCTTTTGTTGAAGTGAGTTGTAAAAATCTTCGCTTCGTATCATTTTGTATTGATATGGAGAAATATCTATTACCTCTTTATGCGTATCGCTTCCAAAGTAAATTTTAGACCAAGTTTTGGTAAGTATATCATCCCATTCTCCTTTACCTTTTTCCCAAAAACACCAGGTTCTGTCGTTACCTTTTTGCTTCTCTTTATCAATGATTAAAATCGATTTATCATCAAAAAAAGGGTCCGAAGCCATACGGTAAGCCAACATAAGCCCAGACGCTCCTGCTCCTAAAATGATATAATCGTAGTTTGTCATGTTATAAAATAGAGAACACTAAATTAATAAACATAAAAAAGTCCCACTATAATTAGTGGGACTTTTATTATTTAAATTTGAACTACGTCTTATTTCGTATCCATTAATTCTACATCAAAAACTAATGTTGCATTTGGTGGAATAACACCACCAGCACCTGCTGCACCATACCCTAAGTCGCTAGGAATTACCAAACGTGCTTTATCTCCCACATTTAGTAAACAGATTCCTTCATCCCAACCAGGAATTACCTGACCAACGCCAACTTGAAAATCTAAAGGCGCATTTCTCTTATATGAAGAATCGAATACAGTACCATCTGCTAGTTGCCCTTTATAGTGCACAGACACCATGTTACCTTTTTCAGCTTTTTTACCATTCCCTTTTTGAATGATCTTGTAACGTAATCCTGAAGCTGTTTCTTCAAAACCTGCCGCTAATTTATCTAACTCTGCTCTTGCCGCTTCGCGCTCTGCAGCAACACGCTTTTCGCGCTCACCTTCAAAGGTTCTAAAGGCTTCAATAGCATTAAATTGTTCTGCAGCATCACCAACTCTTACAATCTCTATACTTTCTATTTTATCACCCTGTGCTACAGCATCAACAACATCTTGTCCTTCTACTACATTACCAAACACCGTATGCTTACCATCTAACCAAGGGGTTTCTACGTGAGTTATGAAGAACTGGCTACCATTAGTACCAGGACCTGCATTTGCCATGGATAGCTTACCTGGCGCATCGTGTTTTAAATCTGGGTGAATTTCATCATCAAACTTGTAACCTGGATTTCCTGTACCAGTACCATGAGGACACCCTCCTTGAATCATAAAATCTGGTATAACTCTATGAAAGTTTAAACCATCATAGTAAGGAGTACCTTGAGGTTTTGCTGAATTTTCTAAATTCCCTTCTGCTAAAGCCACAAAGTTACCTACTGTACCTGGTGTTTTTTGGAATTCTAAGTTCACTAAGATTTCACCTTTAGAGGTGTTGAATTTTGCGTATAAACCGTCTTGCATTGTATTTTCTTTTGTTTTCAGGCTGCAAAGATACAAAGTTAAGTTGGAAGAGAGAAGCTTGTGTATTGAAGTGTTGCTTCTTGAAACCTATGAACTTATAGAGACTATTTATAATGCCTAAACTAAGTATGAATATTGTGTATCTTATACTCTCTTTTTTTGAAATGCTGAAATAACAACAACCACTTCTTTATTAAAACTATCCTAAAAAACGCAAAACAATGTAACCAGTTACGATTTTATTATCTACATTTGTGTAACCAGTTACAAATATTTAAAAATTATGGACTATTTACAACAAATAGGTTTTGCAGGATTGAATAGTAGAATTAAGCGCTTGAGTGATGAACTTTTGTACAGCACTAGAGACTATTATAAAAATGCTGGCCTTGATATAGAACCCAATTGGCATCTTATTTTTTTGCTATTGGAAGAGCACGAGTCCCTAACTATTACCGAAATATCTCAAGAATTACGAATGTCTCATCCTGCTTGTGTGAAAATCATAAAGAAAATGAAAAAAAGAGACTATATAGATACTACAACAGACAAAAGCGATTCTAGAAAACAGCTTTTGAAACTAAGTGATAAAGCCAAAGACAGACTTCCGTTGTTTCACAAGCACTGGGATGCTTGTATAGAAACCACTAAGGATCTTATAAAAAAAAGTCCTCATTTTTTGCAAGAACTTTCAGAATTTGAAAGCTTAGTATCGGAAGAAAATTATATGAACAGAACTATAAAAAACTTTGATGAGTTATGACATGGTTTACTGAAGCTTTAGGGTATTTGGCAATTGCTACAGGCTTTTTTGCTATTACAAAAAAAGACATGGGTGCTTTTAGATTATGGCACTTAATTTCTAGTTTTTTATACATTATATATGGTTACTTTTTGCAATCTAGTCCTTTGATTATTGCAGGTATTATTTTTTGCATTATACACCTTTATCATTTGAGAAAACTGAAAACTAACACAAAAAACAAAGCACGAACACTATGATAAAAGTATTTATAGCAGGCGGAACAGGTTGGGCTGGATCGTCATTAAGCAAAGGCGTTTTTAACAGCCAAAATATGGAACTTGTTGGAGCTCTATCTAGAAACCATAAAGGACAAAATTTGGCAGAAATTCTTGATTTGGGTTCTGTAAACATTCCTATTTACGACACTATTGAAACAGCACTTAACAACACTGATTTTGATGTTCTTGTGGAATACACAAAACCAAATATTGCTAAAATGAACATTCTATCTGCTCTAAAAAAAGGTAAAAAAGTTGTCATTGGAACTTCTGGTTTAACTGAAAACGATTACTTAGAAATTGAGAACGTTGCCAATGAAAACAACACTTCTGTTTTAGCAGTTGGTAATTTTGCTCTGACGGTTGTATTGCTTCAGAAATTTTCGGAAATGGCGGCAAAGTATATTCCTAATTTTGAAATCATAGATTATACGCACGAAGACAAAATAGATGCGCCTAGTGGAACAGCAAGGGAGTTGGCGTATCGGCTTTCTAAAGTGCAAACACCAAATAAGTTTGTAACCGGAGATGCTTTAATTGGCGAAGTATCTAGTCGAGGAGCCAACCTAAACGAGGTGCAAGTCCATTCAATAAGACTTCCTGGTCATGTTATTTCTATTGAAAGTATTTTTGGTCTTAAAGACGAGAAGCTATCTATAAGACACGACTCTGGCTCGAGTGCTGAACCATATGTAAAAGGTGGTCTTTTAGCTATTGAAAAAGTTGGAACTTTTAAAGGGTTGAAAAGAGGGCTTGACTCTGTAATGGATTTTTAAAAATTCTTAAAATAGGCATGTAAGACAGTGTTGCTTCTCGATAAAATGTTTCTCATTTCAATCGAAAAATCCACTCGAAGTGACGATAGTTTTTGTTTGCTCAGAATTGAGTGGTTGATTTTTGTTTAGCGAATTTAGATTTGGGAATTGCCATAATAAGTATAGTTTTGCCTAAATTTAAATTTATGGGTTTATCACTTTCAAAATTGTTTACTAAAACTGGAATTTCTGAGGATACTATTGATGCAATAATTGCTTCTATAGAGCATGATGCTTATGGTGTTTCTGATAGCAATGTTCTTTTTTCTGGCCTTAATGAGTTGGGTGGCTATTTCTTTTTTCAGACTATAGTTGTTGGTTCATTAAAGGTAAAGTGTAAAAATGGCGCTCGCTTAACTTTTAAAGGAAAGAATTTTGAATTGACCTTGAACTCAGACTCGCTTGAGTTCGAATCTCATCATACTGAAGTAAAAGGGCGTTTTGTGACCAATATTGATTTTCAGATTGAAGAAAAGGATATTAAATCTTTGCAAAATGCTACCTTATCTGAGATTGTATTGCATGTAAAGAAAAAGGAGTTGTTGTTTACAAAGTACAACTCTGAGAAATAGCCTTATCTACTGTAGTTTTTATTAGACATCGTTATTGACTTCAATCCAATAGCCATTGGGATCCTGGAAGTAGATTTGTTTTATCCCATCATCTCTGATGTAGTCTTTGTTTGGTGTGTCTTTCCAATCGGAATACTCGATATTTAAGGTTTCTAAATGGTTTACAAATGCGTTGAAACCTGTTGTTGCTAATGCAAAATGCACGGCTTTATTGGTCTTTATTTCTGCGTTGGGTCTTGGTATTAAATGCAGTTGGGTGTTCTCTGTGAGTTGAAGCCATCTGGTTTTAGAGTTTGACGCTGTGTTTTGTATCTCTTTTAATTGAAATACTTTTTGATAAAAAGCAACAGATTGATTGACATCTTTTACTGAAAGTGCGATATGACTAAAAGCGAAGGTTTGCATCTAAACAAGAGATTTAAAACCTCCATATATCATTCTGCTGGCATCGAAAACTAATTTCTCTGGGTTGATTAAAGGTTCTACCAATGCTGCCATTCTGGGATCTTGAGGTACTTTTTGGTTTGCCAGATCTCTTACTTCTTTTGAAGGAAAGACTACCCAACCGAATACAATGGCTTCGTCTTCTTTGGCATTTATGACTTCCGTAAAGGATTTAGTACCTTCAAGGTGCATATCGTCGCTAACGAACTCTTGGTAGGCTATGGCTCCGTGTTCTTTCCAGATTTCTGCAACTTGCTGTGCTACTTTTTGGTATTGGGCTATATGAATGTGTTGTATGGGAAATACAAAGCCGTCTATGTAGTTTTTCATTGGTTTTGGTTTATATATAGCAATTGGTGCTGTAAGTTACTACTTAACATGTTTATGTTCCATGTTGCCTAACTTTAACTACTCTATCATTTTCAAAAGTTAATTCTAATACATCTGGATCTAAATTTCCAGGGCTTGGGATAAACCCTAAGTAATAGGATATTGTATTTTCTGAATATGAGTTATACTCTTTACCTAGTAATTCTATAACTTCAGTTAAATTTTTACCTATTAATATTTTACTATCAATTAGGTCTTTTGACATTACAAAGCGTTCTTCTTTATCTGCTTTCCAACTCTTTTCATTAAAAGGAATCTCGTTGTATGATTGCTCCCATGCTGAGAGGTCAATGCTTCCAAAATCACTTACAAATAAAAAATAGTAGGCTAACCCAACTAATGCGATTAAGGTTATTGCTGTTGTTGTATATTTTAGCTTTTTATATTTCACTTTTTAATACTGTGTAATGCCTATCTACTTAACTGGTGTTGGTTTTTGTTGTTAGAAATTTTGTTCTAATTCGTAATCAAATACAAATGCGATTGCAATCATTGCTATAAGGTACAAAACTGGAAGGGCACTTAATATTATCCATAGTATGTTGCTCTTTAATTCGTTTTTGTATTTTGAAACAAGAACTATTGTATTGACTAAAGACCACAAAACACCACCATAGAAAAGAAACAATGAGATTGGGTTAGCGTATTGGTATAAAGAGGTTCCTCTGTAATATCTCACCGAAATATTTAGTAGTATTCCTATTACACAAATACCGATGATAAGAATTCCGCTTTTCTTAGTCCACTTAATTTTGTGTAATGTAAGTTTCAAATTTTCTGCCTTTGTTTTGAGACTACTTATAGAGCCGCCTATTACAGGATTAAAGATAGTGTTTTTTCAGTTTTAGACTGCTATTAGTAATGGCCATATCTGGGAGCTGTAGGCTGATAACTTTGTTTGAAGATTAGGCTTTTTAGTCTGGTTTGTTTTAGGCTGTTGGGCAGTTGTTGCAACCGAGCGCCAGTAAGGGCTATTAATTTACTTTACAAACTTTTCCATTAATTTTAATCTTTTCCCCATTTAATTCAGTCTGGGATTCATAAAAGAAACATTTTGACTCAATTTTTTTCATTTTTATAACAATACCACCAGAATCATTCGTCATCTTTGCGTGTTCATCTAATTCCATTTTATCTCCATCGTAAATAATACTATAATTACAATCATCTTCCCAGTTGATTTTTGCATAAAGCGTATCGACTGGAAAACCAAGGTCTAGGTATTTTTGAGGTATTTTTGATGGCCATTCTATTTGGCTGTCTTTTTTTCGTGTAATTTTCCATTCAACACCAGGGAATTTTGGTGAAGTGCCAATAAATTCTCCTTCAAAAAAATCTTCACACTTTAGGTCTTGTCCAATTATTACTGTGGGAATAAAAAATAAGCTCAGTATTATGAGATTTTTCATATTAGATAATAGTTTTGTGTATAGGTCATTGAGGAACATCCTCGCTAGCTTTCGAATGTAGGTGATAATTTCCTTACTACTATGTACACTCGTTGCAAAGGATCCCTTAACGAGGGGATCAGTTACTGATGGTTTTAAGATAAAACCCAAATTCATCATAGACTTTCCATTCGCCTACAGGTTCTCCGTTTTCAAATTTCCCACTCATTTTCAAAAATCCATTTGAATGATAGACTTTCCATTCACCGGTTTGTTGATTATCTTTAAATTCTCCAGATTTTAACAACTTTCCGTTATCGTAAAAATATTCCCATTTTCCATGATATTTTCCATTAAGGAAACTCCCTTTTTTTATTAATACTCCATCCTGATTGTAGTATTTCCATTCTTCCGTTTTTTCATTTTCCAAATTATAGGAGCCCTCACTTTCAATTTGACCATTCTCGTAAAAGTATTTCCACCAAAATCCTAATCCATTTAAGTAGTCAATAGACTTTTCTAAACTGCCATTGGCCTTGTAAAATTTCCATACGCCTTGCTTTTGTCCATTATCATTTAGCTTACCAACCTCTTTTATAATTCCATTTTGATAATACGTTGTGTCTTGAGCATATGAAACGCTTACACTCAACATTAATGCTATGATTAATAAAATATTTTTCATTGTCTTTTTTAATGTTTGCTAATGGTTTATTATGATTTTGGTATGGAATCATCCGTAGGATTTTTTCCATCGTGATTGAAAGATAATAAATTGCTACTGAATTCCAAATAGGGATTCATTAGCAATGAGTTATTTACGTTGTAATCCTCCTTGCGAATACTATTAAGTGATGAATACAGATAAAGCAGATTTCCTTACTACTATGCGCACTCATTGATCATTTATCTTTTCTAATAGAATTTCGAGGTTATCTAGTTGCAATTTTACGGCGGACAAATCATTTAATTTACCAGCCTCATTACCTATAAGATAACGTAGATCTTTTTTTAGGCTCTCGTCTTTGCGTAGCTCTTCTACGACAGACTCAGCTATTTCAGAGTCAATATTAACAGTGCAATTACTAGGTAAGGTTAGTAAGTAACTATTTCTAGATTTTACATATATATCACCACATTTTGATCTTATTTCTGTTTGAATATCATCTGGCATTTTGCCTCTTAGATTCTCTCTATACTTGTTTTGAAATGTGAAGGTGCCTGTTTCGGCCCATTGGATATCATAATATCTAATTAAAGCTGTTTTTAAATTGTCATTTTGAATGAGATTAATTTGACCAGAAGCAATTAACTCCTTATAAGTTGATGATGCAGAATACGAGTCTGCATATTGGCTGGCCTGATATAAGTCTACGATGTTTTCTACTGGGTTGGCACTAGCATTTGGGGTATTTTCTAAAACTGCTATAGCCTTTTTTGCATGGGCACTAACTTGTTTGCTATAATTGATAATTGATTCGAGAGTTAGCTTTTCTTCTCTGACGTCATTTAAAAGCCGATTACAGTAAATGGCTTCCAAATCCTTATTAAGGCGGTTTTGATTCCAATTGTTTATGCTTAATGCAATTAAAATTCCTATTACTACTAAAATTATTTCTCCAAAAGCGTATTTTAAATATTTTCGGGTTTTGCTTTCTGAGAGTAAGTCTTGTCTGATTTTACTAAAGAATTTTATCATTTGGTTAACGGTTTGCCATGATACAACTAAAGGATTTTGG
>JASBSE010000312.1 GCA_030149115.1 Winogradskyella sp.
TTGGTATAACCTGCAATAGCCTAAAAGAAATAATGCTATTCCTTTTGAGTTGTGCTGCTTAGGCACCAGTAATAGTTTCCTAAAATTAACAGGACTGCGCTTAAAGCCTTGTATCCAGGCTAAGCGTGCCAAATCCCAATGTTTTAAGGGCAATGCCTGAAACACTTTAGAGTTTAAACCATCGTAAGGATCCCAACCTGCGAAGTTTTGGGATTCGCAATAGGTTTTGAGGTTTTGGAAGCTGTGGTTAAATTCTATTTTTGGCAAGACTTTTTCTTTTTAACAAACTGAACGTATGTTTTATATGGGCTCAAATTTAGGGTCTTTCTTTTTAAATTGTGGAGTGTTGGTTGATTTTTTTTAAATATAGTGACTGAAGAATCTGAGGCGTGGATATTAAGATGCTTCGCTGTGCTCTGTATGACATACTTGCTCTTATACTGAATGACATTGTGCTCTTGTCATTCTGAAGGAACGTAGTGATTGAAGAATCTATGATGTGAATGATAAGATTCTTCGCTACGCTCTGAATGACATTGTGCTTTGAATAACAGGTGTGCAACTATATGTCATCATTTAAAAACCTCCACGTGGGATTAAACTCTATAATAAGGTTTTCTTTTTTAAGTCGACTTTTACCTTTTATGGTTTTTTCATAACGAATAGCGTCTTCTATATCAAAAAAGTGTTTGTAGTAGATTAAATAATAGCATTTATACTTTGCAGTAAAAGCTTTTGAAAACGGTTCTGGATGATTATGAGCAAACAATCTTTCTTTAAGATTGTTTGTTACTCCTGTGTATAAGACGGTTTTGTTTCTATTGGTTAGGATATAAACGTAATAATTATGGTCTCCTATTGTTTTCATTATGACTCTTTAATTAAAAGCCCCTGAAATATAACTATTAAAATAATAAAATATTGGCGTTTTTTTTTAGATTCTTCGCTGTGCTCTGAATGACATTGTATTTATTATTGGTGATATACTAGATTCTTCGACTCCGTATATATTCGGAATGCTCTGAATGACATTATGCTCTTGTCATTCTGAAGGAACGTAGTGATTGAAGAATCTATTCAAATAAACAAAGATTCTTCGCTATCGCTCTGAATGACAAGTGTACTCTTAATGACAAAACAACCTATAGGTCTACTTGTTCTCCTCCACGCTTTATAGATTCTAAAACTTTAAATGATGCTTTTGTTACTGCTACAATTTCTTCAAAAGGAATTGGTGCCTGACCATCTTTAAGTAAGCCATCAACAAAGGCTTCTACCATTTCTTTTTGGCCCTTGTTCTGATTAAGGAGCTTTGTCTTCTTTGGCTTCCCTTTTCCGTAAATCTTTAATTCTTTAAAATCACTCAACGTTGCAGACATACCCGCAGAGAACACCTCAACATATTCCTTAGTCATTGCTTTAGAACCATTTGCATAATAGCCAACAACTCCTGAGGATCCATTTTCAAATTGAATTAAAATGTTTAGGGTATCATTTAACTGATTGGCGTCTGGCAATGCTGATGCCGTTATCTTAGTTGGTAAACTTCCGTTGAGATATGTTAAGTAATCTATGAAATGGCAGGCTTCTCCAAGAATTCTACCACCACCAATTTCAGCATCTTGTATCCATGTATCTTTAGGGATGGCACCTGCATTAATTCTGTAGATCATGGTCATTGGGTTATTACCCACTGCTTTTTTAAGTTTCTTGGTTAAAGGCGAAAAGCGTCTATTAAAGCCAACCATTACTGCTTTTTTATTTGCTGCTTGTGCTTCAATAATTTGTTCTAATTCTGTCTCTAACAAGCACAACGGTTTTTCTACAAATACATTTTTATTGGCTTGTAAACTTTTTAGAACATATGGCCCATGCGAATCGTGACGCGTCGCCACAAAGACTGTATTGGTTTTGTCGTCTAAAACATCGGTTTCTTCTGTAGCACAAAATTGAAACTTAAACTTTTCTGCTACACGCTTAGATGTTGTTCCTGTATTTGTTAATACACCTACTCTACCAACCTCAACAGACTCA
>JASBSE010000318.1 GCA_030149115.1 Winogradskyella sp.
GAAAGCTGAAAATGAAGCTGTTAATATTGAAGATTTCTCATATCCTGGTCCAAAACCTTTTAGTAAAGAAACTGCAATTTTAATGATGTGTGATAGCGTTGAAGCCGCGTCAAAAAGTTTAAAAGAACCAACAACAACAAAGATTAATGATTTTGTAGAGAATATCATTAACAGGCAAATGGAGGGCGGTCAATTTCTGAATGCTAATATAACCTTTAAAGAAATTCAATCTATCAAAAAGGTCCTTAAGCATAAACTTGCCAATATATATCACTTAAGGATAGAGTATCCGGAATAAAACAAAAAAGCCACACTATTACAAGTATGGCTTTATGTGATCGCGACAGGATTCGAACCTGTGACCGTCTGCTTAGAAGGCAGATGCTCTATCCAGCTGAGCTACGCGACCATTCAAGAGATAAACTCTGAAATTCAATAAAAGTCGGGGTGGCAGGATTCGAACCTGCGACCTCCGCGTCCCAAACGCGGCGCGATAACCGGGCTACGCTACACCCCGAAAATTTGGTTATCTAAATGCGGAGAGACCGGGATTCGAACCCGGGCAACACTTACGCGTTGACAGATTAGCAATCTGCTCCATTACCACTCTGGCACCTCTCCAATAAATTTTATAAGAACGTTTCTTAAAATTGCGGATGCAAATGTAACTTATCATATTAATTATCGCAACAATTTTTTTGAGTTTTTTAATTCTAATACTCTAATACTTTGATAGAGCATAGAATATGATTAATTTTATTGTTAAATGTCAAAATATTCTAAAGATAGAGCCTTTACCAATTATGTTCATGCAAACTTGGCTATACCTTTAATTTATAATCCATTAAGCTGGTCAGAAGTGCAGCTAAGAAAGGATTATTCAAAATATATCGATATGATGGATGGTATTGATTATGTTTTTAGAAAAGGGAATACTATTATGAGTGTTCAGGAGCGGTTTAGAGAAAAACAATACCAGAATTTTACAGATTTTACAATTAGATATCGTAGAGATTCAAATAAAATTAAAGAGCGTCATGAGTCTGAATACTATAAAATGAAGGCTCACTATTTCACATATGGAATAATTGACAGTGGTAAAAATGACACTCATAAAGCTTCATCATTTATAAAGTATGCAATAATTGATTTAAAAAAGGTTTATCAAAAGTTAGATGAAAAGAAAATTTATATTTCCGATAATGGTAAGAATAAATGTGAAATAATCGATGGAAACCTTTTAGAATGTCCTATAAAATATAATTCAGATGGGTCATCGTCCTTTTTTCCGATAGATATTGCGTATTTAGTGAAACTATGGGGAAGTGACATGCTTATTGCTCAAAAGGGCTTTTTGTAGAATTAATTTTAACGAAATTTTACTATTAAAACTCTAACTTTTTCAATAGCTTCGTTAGGCTATGTCTGCCGAAAAAAAACTTATAAAATTTACTAAAAAAGGAATATACTGTCCGCAAGGGGGATTCTACTTAGATCCATGGTATCCCGTTAACTATGCCGTAATTTCTCATGGACATGCCGACCATGCTCGTTGGGGAATGAAACGCTATTTATGCACTGATGATTCTAAAGCCATTTTACAGCATCGTCTAGGAGCAGATATTAATATTGAAAGTATTCCATATGGAAAAGAAATTAAAATAAATGATGTTTCAGTTAGCTTTTATCCTGCAGGACATGTTATCGGTTCAGCACAAATTCGACTAGAATATAAAGGTTATGTGGTAGTCTTTACAGGTGATTATAAAACACAACCAGATTTTATAACAGTACCATATGAGCCTGTTAAGTGTAATACCTTTATTACCGAAAGTACCTTTGGTTTGCCTATTTATAATTGGAAAAAGGAAGAAGTTTTGCAACAGGAATTACATAATTGGGTAAAAGCCAATCAAACTAATAATAGAACATCGGTGTTTTTAGGGTATTCTTTAGGTAAGGCACAACGCTTACTCTCATTACTAGAAGGCTGTGATGATATTTATGTGCACCGATCCATATATAATACAAACGAAGCTATATCAAGTTCAGGAATTAAACTGCCTGATGCCAAATTATGGTCTGCTGATTTAGATAAGAAAATACTTCAGAATAAAATTATAATTGCACCACCTGCGATTTTAGGGTCTCGTATGTTAAAGCGACTACCGAATCCCGCAACAGCTATTTGTTCGGGTTGGATGCAGATACGAGGAAATAAACGTTGGCAAGCTGTAGATGCAGGCTTTGCCGTGAGCGATCATGCAGATTGGAACGGTCTAATTTCAGCAGTAAAAGCATCTGAAGCAGAGCAAGTCTATGTTACACATGGTTCTCAAGCCGTGTTTTCAAAATACTTAAATGAAATAGGTATTAAAGCTAATGAACTTGTAACAGAGTATGGAGATGAAGCTCTTGCCAAAGCTGAATCTGAAAACGAAAAAGCTATAACTGAATGAAATTGTTTTCGGAACTTATAAGTGCTATAGAAATCACCAATAAGACTAATGCAAAGATTGAAGCGTTAGTTAATTATTTTAAAGTGGCTCCAGACAAAGATAAGCTTTGGCTAATTGCACTTTTTACAGGTAAAAGACCATCTCGACCAGTAAAGACATCACTGATGAAAGAATGGTGTATAGAGATTACAAAATTACCCGAATGGTTATTCTTAGAAAGTTATAGTACCGTTGGTGATTTAGGAGAAACCATGGCACTCTTATTACCAGCACCGACGCATAAGCTCGATTTGTCTTTAAATGAATGGATGACTGAACTCAAAACCCTAAAATCAAAATCTGAAGCTGAAAAAAAAGCTTTCGTTCTTGAGGCTTGGTCTGGTTTAGACCAACAAGAACGATTGATTTTTAATAAGCTCATTGGTGGAAGTTTCCGTATTGGTGTATCTAAAAAGACTTTGGTTAATGCATTGGCAAAATTGACGAACATTGATGCCAATCAACTCATGCACAGTATAATTGGTAATTGGGATATTGAATCTATAACCTTTGAAGAACTCATCCATGGGAAGCACATCAATTATGATAATTCTAAACCTTATCCTTTTTGTCTGGCCTATGCTTTGGAAAAAGAATTACCAGAATTGGTGGGCGAGCCAGATGATTGGATCGTAGAGCAAAAATGGGATGGTATAAGAGGGCAAATTGTAAAGCGTAATAACGAAATTTATATTTGGTCGCGTGGGGAGGAATTAGTGACTAAGCAGTTTCCTGAACTCGTTGAAGCCATGCGAAATTTTAAGGATGATTTTGTAATTGATGGAGAAATACTAGCCATGAAGGACAATGATGTCTTGCTATTTAACGATTTACAAAAACGTCTTAATCGCAAAAATGTGACAAAAAAACTCTTAGAAGATGTACCAATTGGGTTTTATGCCTATGATATTTTAGAGTTTGAAGGTGAGGATATTAGACAACAGCCTTTTGAGACAAGACGAGGACGACTTGAATCTGTTTTTAATACTATCGCTTTACCATATCATATTAAATTATCGTTTTTGGTTGAATTTAATGAATGGGAAGAATTATACAATATTAGAAATAATTCACGAGCTATAAACAGTGAAGGATTAATGCTTAAAATGAAGCAATCACCTTATCATACAGGTCGCAAAAAAGGAGATTGGTGGAAATGGAAAGTAGACCCATTAACTATTGATGCAGTTATGATTTATGCCCAAAAGGGTAGTGGAAGGCGAAGTTCAAAGTATACAGATTATACTTTTGCAGTAAAAAAAGATGATAAACTAGTTACAGTAGCAAAAGCCTATTCTGGGTTAACCGATAAAGAGATTACGGAAATTTCGCAATGGGTTAATAAAAATGCTATTGAAAAATTTGGACCTGTAAGAACTGTTAAGCCAGAATTAGTATTCGAAATAGCTTTTGAAGGCATAGCACTAAGTAATCGTCATAAATCTGGTGTTGCTTTAAGATTTCCTAGAATAAGCAGATGGAGAAAAGATAAACCTGTAGAAGAAATTGATACTATTGAAACTGTAAAGCAACTAATTACGGCACCTTGAGTCAGTTCAAACATAGCGAAGGATTAAGAATTATAAATAATTGGATGGCAGAAAAAGGCCATGCACCTTTTACATTCCAATTACAAACATGGCAACGCTATGCTAACGGTTATTCCGGTATGGTAGTAGCTCCTACAGGATTTGGTAAAACCTTTTCAGTCTTTTTAGGTGTTGTTATCGATTATTTGAATCATCCAGAGCAATATCCTAAAGGCTTAAAATTACTTTGGATAAGTCCATTACGTTCTTTAGCGAAGGATTTAGCTAAAGCTATGAATGAAGCAGTAGAAGAAATAGGTTTAGATTGGTCTGTACAAGTAAGAAATGGTGATACACCTACTGCAATAAGACGCAAGCAAGAACGATTAATGCCAGATGTTTTGCTTACCACACCAGAAACGATGCACCTCTTGTTCTCACAAAAAAAGAATTCTAGATGGTTTAAAGGAGTAAAATGTGTTGCTATTGATGAGTGGCATGAACTCATTGGAAACAAACGTGGTATACTAACAGAATTGGCTATTTCACAATTAAGACACTATTCGCCAAAGCTAAAAATATGGGGAATAACAGCAACTATAGGAAATCTTGAAGAAGCGAAAAAAGTCCTTTTGCCGTTTTCAGATTTAAAAATCACCCAGATTACAGCTAAGCAAAAAAAGAAATTAGATATTGTATCTGTCTTACCAGATGAAATCGAAGTTTTGCCTTGGGCTGGGCATTTAGGTGCAAAAATGGTTGATAAAATCTTGCCGATTATAGCCAATAACACCACAACACTAATCTTTACAAATACCAGAGGACAAGCTGAGTTATGGTATCAGTTTCTACTCGAAGCTCAACCAGAATTGGCAGGCTTGCTTGCAATCCATCATGGGTCAATTGATAAAAAACTGAGAAATTGGATAGAAGATAATATTGCTTCAGGTTATTTAAAGGCTGTGGTTTGCACTTCGTCTTTAGATTTAGGTGTCGATTTTAAGCCTGTGGACTGTGTGATTCAGATAGGTTCTGTTAAAGGAGTAGCACGTTTTATGCAACGTGCTGGTCGCAGTGGTCATTCACCATTTGAGCGTTCAAAAATTTATTTTGTTCCAACACATTCTTTAGAGTTGGTGGAAGTTTCAGCGTTGAAGGAAGCGGTAAAAGAAAAACAGGTTGAATCTCGAGACCCGATGGCATTGACCTTCGATGTTTTGGTGCAATTTATGGTGACCTTGGCTGTAGGTGAAGGCTTTGATTCAAAAGAATTATTTCAACGTGTTCAACAGATTCATGCCTTTCAATATCTCACGGAAGATGATTGGCAATGGTGTTTGCATTTTATTACAAAGGGAGGAAAGACTTTAAATTCTTATGAAGAATTCCACAAGGTGATTTTGGATAAAGATGGTTTATACAAAGTGAAAAGTCGACGCATTAGCATGTTACATCGCATGAATATTGGTGCTATTGTGAGTGAGGTAAATGTTAAGGTGAAGTTTATGTCTGGAGGATACATCGGTATGATTGAAGAATTCTTTATTTCAAAATTAAAGCCAGGTGATAGTTTTATTTTAGCTGGCCGAGTGTTAGAATTAGTGCAAATAAAGGACATGACAGTTTTAGTGCGAAGAAGTAAAGCCAAGAAAGCCGTTTCACCAAGTTGGTTGGGAGGACGACTACCTTTAACATCGCATTTGAGTCATTATTTAAGATTGAAATTATCGGATGCTTTGCAACCTGGCCGTTTGGAGAAAGAATTAAGGTTTTTAAATCCATTGGTAAGCAGACAAGACCAGCATTCACACATACCAAAAGCTGATGAGTTTTTAGTGGAATTGATTGAAACGAAAGACGGTTATCATTTATTTATGTATCCTTTTGAAGGACGTTTGGTTCATGAGGTTTTTTCAGCTTTGATGGCCTATCGAATTAGTAAGTTAAAGCAAATTACCTTCACTATTGCTATGAATGATTATGGTTTTGAATTGTTGAGTGATCAGCCAATACCAGTAGATGAGAGTAATATTAAAACCTTGCTTTGCAAAGAAAATTTAATGGATGATGTGGTAGCGAGTATTAATGCGTCTGAAATGGCATCTCGTAAATTTAGGGACATTGCTGTTATTGCAGGCTTGGTTGTACAATCTCAACCAGGAACACGAAAGAATAATAAGAGCCTACAGTCTTCATCTGGATTAATATTTAGAGTATTAGAGGACTTCGAGCCAGATAATTTATTGCTAAGACAAGCTTATACAGAAGTGTTTAACCAGCAGCTGGAAGAAGCTAGATTACAGCAAGCTTTTGAGCGTATCTCAAAAAGTAAAATAATAGTAAAAAATGCTAAATCTTTTACGCCTTTAAGTTTTCCTTTAAAGGTAGATAGCCTTCGTGGCACTATGAGTAATGAAAGTTTAGATAAGCGCATACAACGAATTAAAGAACAGGCTTTTAAAATAGATTAATTGAATATAGTAAAGGAAAATATCATATTAAAAGGTAGAGTTTTTACTTTAACAAATCAGCGTGCTGTTTTCTGGAAAGAGCAAGAAGCTTTAATTCTTTCTGATATTCATATAGGCAAAACAGCACATTTTCGTAAACATGGTATTGCTATTTCAAGTGAAATACTTCAAACTGATCTAAATCGATTAAGGCATCTCATTCAATATTTTAATACTAAAAAAATACTGGTAGTAGGTGATTTATTTCATGCAGAAAGTAATTCAGATGTTGAAACTTTTAAAGTATGGCTAAGTCAGTTTTCAGATATAGAGTGGATACTTATACAGGGCAATCACGATATACAATCTAGTCATTTAATGAACGAATTAAATATATGTGTAGTTCCAAAATTGACCATTGATTCTTATACGTTTATTCATGAAAATTTAGAGGATTATGATAATGTATTTACTATTTCTGGCCATACACATCCTGGAGTTGTAATAAGAGGAAAGGGTAAACAAAAATTGAAATTACCGTGTTATCAAATCACATCACAACAACTGATTTTACCGGCCTTTAGTTTGTTTACAGGACTTAATACACGTAATGTGCCTGAAGATGTTGATTACTATGCTTTTACTGATAATGCTATTTTTAAACTTTAGATAAAACTGCATTTCGTCGAATATTTTAGTCTTTTTGTCGACAACTTAAATTTCTTTTATATGTTTGTGGTCCCAAATTGATTGTTTGAGGTTTTCAAAACCTTGACAACGAAACTATTGACCAATGAAAAACCTACTTAATCAAGCACTATTTTTGTGCTTTGTAATTATGCTATCTGCCTGTACCTCAGAATCAATACAAAATGATAGTTTTCCTGAAGCCACACAAGTTGAAAATTTTCAATTGACTGAATTTTGTTCAAATCAAGACCCTACCACAAGAGTTGTAAATAACGGTACGGTTACTTTTGATTTGCTAGTAACGAATGTAGATGGTACGTTCTTGGCGGAACTACCAAATATTCAATCTAATACCATTACCTCTTGGGCAAGTTTTCCGGAAGGAGATATAATATTTTCTCTCACCAGTAATGATCCTACGGTAAGTGACACTGATGTGGTATTGAAAATGGGTACATGTATGGTCTATGAAATAGAAGTTGACAGCAATAATCAAATAGTGTCATTCACTTCTACATCACTTTAGAACAAACAATTATAATTTTTGAGTTAATCCTATCTGTTGTAAAAAATAGATAGGATTGCCCTCCATCTTTTATTTTCAGCTTTTTTCTGATATCGTTTACAGATAAAGGGAAATTACGAGTG
>JASBSE010000591.1 GCA_030149115.1 Winogradskyella sp.
TTTTCTAATAGCTTATTAAAGCTAACCTTTACATTTAAAGGTGACTCAATGTGGTTATTAATATTCAATGAATTAAAGTAGTTTTATTTCCTAAGTTACAAAATTTTAATTGTAGTCGTTTATTAGTAGACGAACTTACACCTGTATTTGTTACATATTTGGGTAAAAAACTATACTTTTTTTATGCTAATTGCAAAACCACCTCCTTCTGCTAATTTTACACTTAGCTTAGAGTTTTTAGAAATATCTATCTTTTCAATAATAATATCAAGAGGATTGTTATCCCAGTGAGCGTTTTCACCATCTTTGTAAATAATGGCCTCATACTTTTGATTCTCCTCTAAAAAGTCGAACGTTAAATCTAAAGTTCTAGCATTTTCATCTGTAATACCACCGACAAACCAATCACCTGTTTCACGTTCTTGCCTTGCTATAGTTACATAATCTCCAACTTCGCCATTTAACACTTTGGTCTGTTGCCAATCTACACCAACATCTTTTATAAATTGAAGTGGCTCTGGATTCGCTTCGTAATGCTCTACTAAATCAGCAGCCATTTGTATTGGACTGTATATCACCACATACAATGCTAATTGCTGAGCAATAGTTGTGTTTACTTGATTATCTGGTTTGTATTCATCAAACTTAATGTTGAAAATACCAGGTGTAAAATCTATAGGACCAGACAACATTCTTGTAAAAGCTACAATCGGCAAATGCTCTGGCGGATTACCACCATCACTGGCCCAGGCATTAAATTCTTGACCTCTTAAACCTTCACGAGAAATAATATTTGGGTAAGTTCTACGCAAACCCGTTGCTTTAATTGGCTCGTGCGCATTAACTGCAACTTCATAATCTGCCGCCTTTATAGCTGCATTGTTATAGTGATTTACCATATACTGCCCATGATGGAATTCACCTTTTGGAAGAATCTTACCAACGTAACCCGATTTCACAGAATGCATGCCATATTTTTGCATTAAAGCATAAGCTGTATCCTGCTGTTTTGTGTACGTTTCTGTTGCTGCAGAAGTTTCATGATGCATAATAATTTGAACACCTTTTTCTTTAGCATAGCTTGTTACCTCCTCAATATCATAATCTGGATATGGCGTTACAAAATCGAATACCCCTTCTCTATCCTCAAAACCAATCCAATGCTCCCATCCTGTATTCCAACCTTCAACTAAAACACCTTTCATATTGTTTTTAGCCGAAAAATCAATGAAACGCTTTACGTTTTCAGTATTTGCACCGTGTGTTCCGTTAGATTTTGCGCCTTCTGTCCAAGTGCTCATATCTTGTGTCATACCATAATCCCAAGAGGATTTACCTAAATGCATTTCCCACCAAACACCTGTATATTTCATTGGTGTAAACCACGACACATCACCTAACTTGTTTGGTTCATTCAAATTCACAATAAGTTTTGATTCTATTAATTCAGGTGCATTATCAGTGATTTGAATGGTTCTCCAAGGCGTGTGAAAAGGTACTGTTTTCTTCACCTTATAATCTGTATTCATAGAACCAACCAAATTACTTTTTAAATCTAGATTGTCGTTATCAATCATCAATGTCATCCCAGAGTAATCTATTAATGCCGCTTCATGAAAACTTAAATGTGTACCATCTGCACCAACCATGGTCACAGGTGTATTAACGGCATTTACAGGAATATCCGTTTGTGCTAAATCTTTATGTTTCTCATACTTCTTTGCATCAATTTCCGAAAGTTTTGTCGTTTTGTATAAATGCTCGTAGATATCCCAATCTCCAGGAATCCAAAATGTTTTATAATCTTCGGTTAGATTGAATTCTGTATGCTCGTTATTAATATAAACTTCACCTTTAAAATTGTCTTGCTCTGGGAATTCATATCTAAAACCAATACCATCATCATACACTTTAAAAACA